>NZ_JBSYOP010000010.1:0-101969 GCF_058244685.1 Candidatus Thiodiazotropha sp. AKAK2
AAATACATGAATTGATAGGGAATCTGACTCTGAGAGGGACGCCTATGCAACTCATCGATCATCGACCGTGGTTCTCCTACAGGGGACTTACACCCCATCAGTTCATGCCCATGCTGGGCGTACACAAATAGCTCCATCGGACAAAATACTCGTTGCGCTCGCATTTTTCCGGTGAGTTAGGCGTTAAGTGTAAAAAAGGTGATGGTTTGGATCCGTACACGAAGTTAATCGACTATTTCCTAAAGCTCATGGAAATACGAAATCAAAGAAAAGATAAGTATTACCAGGAAGTGGTAAAAGAATGCTATTCCAATGCTAAGTATGTAAGAGATGACTTGATAAGGATATTCAAAGAAACTGAATCCGACATAAAAGAGGGGAAATCCCTTGACGATGTTGCGTATAGGGTTATGAATGATCGCGTACTGGAATTATCCAAAAGGGATATACTAAGAACAGCTTTAGACGCTGCTAAAGTAAAGAAATTTACTGCATTTGAAGAAGGTATACAAATGCTTCTTGATGGGAATTTTAATCACGCAATAAAGAACAATGTTCGCGACTTAATGTATTGCCATAAAGAAATCCTAGATTCATATCGCTTAAATAAGCATGGACATAATAAGAGGCGCGAAGAGTTGATTAGGAAAGCATTGGACATGAATAAGGAATCAATAGACGCTGTAGATTCTGCATGGGTAAAAATAAACCAAGGATATGGAAACTATTTGCGGGAATACATAAGCACTTAACAAAAACGCCAACTACGCGCCTGCGGCGCCGGAGAAACCTTCCCCCATCAGGCAGATGCCTAAAAGTACTAAGTAACCGATATAGTTTGTCGTCCAGGACATTTATTGAACAGACGTTAATTGTTCAGCCAAATCATATTGATTCATTTGTTACATCGAGACACAAATGATGGGTGTCCCTATTCAGGCGCTTGACTTGATAGGCCTATCGAAAACGCTGCATCACTGATACCTATGCATTGGCATTACCGATCTAGGCGTGAGATTGGAAGAACGACTGAAAATCTTCTGCTAAAAGGAATTTAATTCCTTCGCAGTCTCCGGATTGAAAGGGTATAATTATAATCGTTTAAGGAAAGAATAACGCAAAATCATAACAATACCCAGCTGCAGAGCAACTCTGCGCTGGCGACAGAGAGTGGAAATGTCGCGGCCTTCATTTTTACGATCAGCGGTTGCCACGTTCACGGCCATTGTGTCGTTGGTCTACCTTGTCTCTCTTCATGCAGCACAACCTTCGCAGCGATCCACTGATCTTGATCTGACGACTGAGGAAACTGCCTGGCTGGAGACCCATCCCATCGTAGATATTGGGGTGGATGGCAGTTGGCCGCCTATCGATTTTATGCTGGACGATGAGCACCGAGGCATTGCTGCCGATTACTTGAGTCTGATCTCAGAGCGGCTTGGGATTGAATTCAGAATACACCCCGGACCGACATTTAAAGAGATGCTGCAGAAGGTGCGCGAGGGTGAATTGCCGTTGGCGGCCTCGGTGGTGAAGAACGAACAGCGTGAGAGGGACCTCTACTTTACAGAGCCTTTTTTTCAAACGCATAAGGCTATCGTCACGCGTTCCAGCCGTCAGGGTCTATCCGATATCGAATCTCTGAGAGACAAGGTGGTTGCCGTTGAGGATGGGTTTTCTACCATGCGTCAGCTGCAGGAGTTACATCCAGAGATAAATCTGTTGCCGGTACTCAATACCCAGGAGGCGCTGCAAGCTGTTTCCTGGAAAAAAGCAGATGCCTACATCGGTACCCGGGCAGTGGCACAATGGGTCATCCAAGATCAGCAACTGGTTAACCTTCACTTCAGTGGTGATGCGGGAATAGGATCATCTTACCAACGTTTCGCGATTAACCGCGATGTACCCTTGAAGCCTCTCGTCTCTGCCATGAACAAGGCATTGTGGTCTATCACTGACGCAGAGCGACAGGAGATTCTAGATCGCTGGATATCAATACCCAAGTCACCTTTAGCCGATAAGAAGTTGCTAAAACTTACCGTAGAGCAGAGAGAGTGGCTGAAGCAAATCGGTAAACTACGCGTTGGGATTGATACAGCCTGGGATCCAATCGAGTTTGTTGATGAAAATGGAGTATACCAAGGCCTTTCTTCAGACTATGTCAGTTACTTCTCCAGAGTTTTAAATTTACAAACTGAAGTAAAAAAAGATCTGACTTGGCAAGAAGTCATGGACGCGGCAAGAAATCATCAACTGGACCTGCTGCCGGCCTTAGTGGATACGCCAGAGAGACGAGAGTTTCTCAATTTCACCCAGCCCTATCTTGACTTTCCGTTTGTTATATTTGTGGGCGATAAGCAACCCTTTGTGAATGGTCTGGAGGACTTCATTGGCCGCAAGATCGGTGTTGTTAAAGGCTATGTCGCGGAAGAATACCTCAAACAGGATTATCCGGGTATTGAGTTGATATTGGTGCCTAGTGCATTTGACGGCTTGAAGCGACTGGCGCTTAGTGAGATTGATGGGTATGTAGGCAACCTGACTGTGGGAAGTCACCTGATCCGTAAAAATGGACTGACAAACATCAAGGTCGGAGCGCCGACTCCCTATCATTATCAACTATCAGTCGGAGTACGTAAGGATTGGCCGATTCTGGTTGAAATTCTGGATCAAGCCATCCGCAGCATGACGGAAAAGCAAAAAAACGAAATACAACAGAGATGGATGTCGATACGTTACGATGTGACCGTGGACTACACGACTGTCTGGCGTGTTATTGGTGTGGCGTTGTCTGTAGTATTGGTGTTTGTAATCTGGCTGTTGCGGCTACGTAGAAAACACCAACTGGCAAAACAGAATGAAGCGCAACTTAACTTGATTATAAATACTGTACCTGTAGCGATAGTGGTCAGTGATACGAAAGGCGTTATTAGAATATCCAATGAACAATCACTTTTAGAGATTGAGGCGGGGGATTCATCAATCATCGGAATGAATATGGCTGGTTTTTATGCTGATCTCGCAGACCGTGAACGCGTATTGACTGCCTTAAAAACAAAAAGAGAAGTACGGAACATGCGTATTGGCATAAGGACCCTGAAAGGCAACCTGATTGAGGGTCTGCTATCAGCCATCCCCATTCGCATGCAGGATGAGATGATGCATCTCGGAGTTCTGGTCAACTTAACAGAACGAATACGGGTAGAAAAAGAGATTAAAAAAGCGATGAATCTGCAACGCCAAGCGAATCGCTTCAAGAGTGACTTTCTGGCAAACATGAGCCATGAAATCCGCACACCGATGAACGCAATCATCGGCATGACTCATTTGGCACTGGATACTGACCTTACAGAAAAGCAGTTTGACTACCTCAGTAAGATCAAACTGTCATCAATCAATCTGCTGGGCATTCTGAATGATATCCTCGATTTTTCAAAGATTGAAGCGGGCAAGCTACAGATCGAACAGAGCGAATTCAGACTGGATTCAATTCTGCAAAACCTATCCAGCTTGATTTCAATCAAAGCTGAGCAGAAAGGACTTGAGTTCATCTTTAAGCAGGACCTGAGTATTCCACAGAAACTCATTGGCGATCCGTTGAGAATCGGCCAGGTACTCATCAACCTTGCGCAGAATGCGATTAAATTCACCGCTGAGGGAGAAATTCTCTTATCGGTCGAGCTGGAAGAGCAAAGCGACTCGGATATCAGAGTGAGATTCTCTGTAAAAGATAGTGGCATTGGTATAGAGCCGGAAAAAGTTGAGCGTCTGTTTGAGGCCTTCGTACAGGCAGATGCATCAACCACACGCCGCCATGGAGGCACTGGCCTGGGACTCAGTATCAGCAACAATCTTGTAAGGCTGATGGCTGGAGAGATCAGTGTAAAAAGCACACCTGGTCAAGGCAGTGAGTTCAGTTCTGCCATTCCTTTGAAGGTAGCCAGGAAACAAAAGGCGAGCGAGTTTGTTTTCAAGGATTTTATGCGTGGTATGAAGGTATTGGTTGTCGAAGACAACGACACCACACGTGAAGTGATAACCAAGACGCTTGAATCATTCTCTTTCTCGGTAACAGCGGTATCTTCTGCCAAAGAGGCCTACGCGGCATTACAAGCAATGAATGATATCCGCTTGTTGATCATGGATTGGCGGATGCCTGAAATCGATGGTGTGCAGGCTGTTGAACATATTCGCAAAGATCTCGATGCATCACATTCAATACCAATCATTATGATTACAGCGTACGATCATCAGGATCTCCTGATGCATACTGACCGTCTGGGCGTGGAAAGTGTACTGATAAAACCGATCAGTCCATCAACCTTATTTGACACGATAAGTGAAGTACTCTTTGGCCAAACCAAACAAACGCAAAAGCGCGATATCAAGTCCCGTCGCTTCAAGGGACAGGTGCTGCTGGTTGAAGACAATGTAATCAATCAGCAGGTTGCTCAAGAACTGCTGGAAAAGCTTGGTTTACTGGTTGTTATCGTCAGCAGCGGTGAAGAGGCTCTCAAGAAAATCAAAGAGGTCAATTTTGATCTGGTGTTTATGGATCTACAGATGCCAGGTCTCGACGGCCTCGAAACAACCCGACGGGTCCGAAACGAACTCAAAAATACCTACGTTCGGATCATTGCGATGACTGCTCATGCAATGCGAGGTGACCGGGAGCGCTGCCTGGCAGCAGGCATGGATGACTACCTCTCCAAGCCGATCGATCCGGACAGGCTGTCGAGTACATTACTGGCTTGGCTCCCCATAGACGATCGTCCACTATCCGATATACAGCCTGTCTTAGGCCAAGTTCATGCTTACGATCTGCCCGAAACGGTAGAGGGTATAGATCTGAAGTGGGGGACTAATCGGGTTGGAGGAAATCAGCGCCTCTACGTAAAACTCCTACTGGAATTTCAACAGCGGTATCAAGATAGCGCGATTCAGGTGTCGGACCTGCTTCGCTCAAACGAACGGGACACGCTCAAGCGCCTCCTACATACCTTACAAGGCGTTTCCGGTAGTATTGGCGCTAATCGCCTACAGGAGGCGACACGCACACTATTGGATGCCATACTTGATCCATCTGATGAACATCAGATCACAAACTTAATAGAGACATTCGAAAAGCAGGTAAGTATCGTTTTTGATAGTATTCAAATACTCCAAAATAAGATCGATGAAGCTCAGATTAGGGATGGTGCCATTGAAGGAGCAAGTACAGAGGATGTTCAACAATTACTTGAGCGGACAGACACCGCTCTTAAACAAGGCGATGTAACATCATCAGGGTTGCTCGAAAAGCTCACCCCAATGGTTCTGGCTCAGGATTCAAGCCTCACGGATTCGGTTAACGAATTGAAAACTCATGTTGATAATTATGACTTTGATAAAGCAGTAACTACCTTACTAGCTATTAAAAGACGGTTGCCGGCGGTGACAGATGACAAACAAGAATGAACAAAAAGCGCGTATTCTATTGGTCGATGATGAGAAATTCTATATTGATGTGCTCGTTGAAATATTGAATCAAAATTATCAGGTCATCGTCGCTAAAGATGGTGAGACAGCCCTCCAGCGTGCTAGCCATGAGGACCTTATCCCTGATTTGATCTTACTCGATATATTGATGCCGGATATAGACGGCTACGAGGTCTGTCAGAGGCTCAAACAAAATCCATCGACACGTGATATTCCTGTCATATTCCTGACAGTAAAGAGCGAGGTTGACGATGAACTTCTTGGTTTCTCGCTAGGAGCCGTTGACTATATCACCAAGCCAATCAGTCCCCCCATCGTAGAGAGTCGGGTTGCGAATCACCTGGCATTGGCGAGAGGGAAGCGGATATTAAGTGACGAGAACAGCCTGCTGGAGCTACGTGTTCAAGAGCGAACCAAAGAGATCAGACGCACTCAGGATGTGGCCATACGTTGCATGGCATCACTGGCAGAGACGCGTGACAACGAGACAGGCAATCATATCAAGCGAACCCAATACTACATACGCTTGCTTTGTGAAAAGCTGAAAGACCATTCGGATTACAAAGACTATCTTACTGAAGATACGGTCGACAGATTATTTCGTTCAGCACCCCTGCACGATATTGGTAAGGTGGGCATACCCGACCAAATTCTAATGAAGCCTGGAAAACTGACAGCCGACGAATGGGTAGTTATGCGCACCCACTCCCAACTCGGCTATGATGCCTTGGTGAAAGCTGAAAGTGATTTTGGCACAACAGAATTTCTGGCAATGGCAAAAGAGGTCACACTCACGCACCATGAAAAATGGGACGGCAGTGGTTACCCCCAAGGCCTTAAAGGGCCAAAGATACCCATCTCCGGCAGACTGATGGCCCTGGCGGATGTGTATGATGCTTTGGTGAATGAACGTGTCTACAAAAAAGCCCACAGCCATGAAACCTCGGTTCAGATTATTCTAGAAAGCTCAGGGAGTCACTTTGATCCCGTCATAGTGGAGGCATTCAAAGCGCTGGAAGGTGAGTTTAATAACATTGCACTCAAGTTCGCTGACAGCTAGAAACCCTTGTTTGATGCGATAAAAACCGGCGCAATCATACCAACAAGCCCCGTTCAGGATCTAAATAATAGTGAACTTACAGAGACTTATACCAATGCTGAATGTCAGCAACATTAAAAGTAGCCTTAGTTTCTACGAAGACGCTTTAAGTTTCAAACTGGTCAGTGACCCTAACGCAGTCGAAGCGTGGCGATGGGCAACGATACAATCGGGTAATACTGAGTTGATGCTCTCCGAAACGGAGACGGATATCGGTTTAGAGCGCCCTATAGACCCCCAACAGAGCACACAATGGCCAACAATTTTCTATTTTTATCCTGACAACGTCAACGAGCTGTACGATCATGTTGTAAAGCGTGGGTACAAACCGACACCCTTGATTAACACAATCTACGGTATGAGAGAGTTCAGCGTTCAGGATCCTGACGGCCATATGCTCAGTTTTGGAGAGGACGCAAAGGAGCCGTGAAGGACTTCTTAAACCACCGTCAAAAGACATAAATTACAATAGCTCTTGAATCATGCAGAAAGCAATCCTGGACACCCACTGCATAGCGTTTCTATAAATCCCGATAGATCAACAACATAGCTTTCTTATAAGTAAAGGATATCCTTCATTTCTGATTAGGATCTCTCTCTGATGAACACCAGGAACTTCTTATACAGGATAAGGTGTCAAATCAACGAGAGAATACACTATGCATAGAGCCTGGATTTCATACGTCACTTAGGGCCTGTTAACACGAACCCAATAGGCCCTAGTTCGTGGATTTTGATCTTTACTCGAGGTTTGGATGAGCACCAACCAGTTGCAAGAGTTTAATTGGAAGCACGCTGTACTTATGTTTCTGTTGCTCTTCCCTCTCGTCTTGCTACTGCTGATTGAACCGATCCCTCAAAAAGAGGCCTATCACCGTTTTACTGATACTGCCCCTTTCCTTGGGATCCCGAATTTTTTCGATGTGATATCTAACCTGGCCTTCCTGCTCGTCGGTACCATTGGCATCGCATTTTGCCTGAAAAATCATACAGGTCCCGGTCATAGCGCGTGGCTTGTACTGTTTGCGGGTGTAAGCCTGGTGGGTCTTGGTTCGATATACTATCACTGGAGCCCGAGTAATCAGACCCTTGTCTGGGATCGGTTACCGATGAGTGTTGGATTTATGGCGTTTCTCACAGCACTCCTGAGTGAATATGTCAATCGCCGCTTCTCCCGTCTACTGATCCCGCTCATCATTGTTGGTATCAGTAGTGTTCTCTATGGCTACTTCTTCGATGACCTACGCCTCTACGTGTGGGTGCAGTTCATCCCGCTGCTGACGTTGCCCTTCTTCATGGTGTTATTCAACAGTGGCTTTACACACCAGGGCCTGCTCTTCGTTGCCCTTGTGTTATACGCCTTGGCTAAAGGTGCAGAGGCATACGATACGGCCGTGTTTCAGATGACAGGAGAGATCGTGAGTGGACACACAGTGAAACATCTACTGGCGGCTGCCGGTTGCTACTCCATTTTAATTATGCTTAAAAGGCGAAAACTTATCGCATAAGAGTCTAGGTGATGCGCAACCGACTGCACAAGGATGTCTCCCACTCACGGTATACTCCCCTCTCCCCTTGCGGGAGAGGGGCCGGGGGAGAGGGGGAGAATTAGAACCTTACTCTTTAAGAGAAATCAATCCGACAAAATTGAATGGTTAGTTTGATTTTTGTCTTTTGCCCAGGTGAAACGCTTCGCGTACACCCTCTCCCGTCAAGGGAGAGGGGCTTTTTAGTCTTGTTGCTGAGCTTTATTGAGTGGGCATCTTTCAGAGTCCTAAAACCGTTTCTTGATTGGTCATCTGAATAGAAAGTCAGTATATATATTAATGTAAGACATGAGGCTGCTTCCCCACCTGATTTAAAAGTACCTGCTAAGATTGAATTGATAAATTAGCTATTACATCCGGAAGGCCCACTCTGCTTTACCGCTCCTCCGGTTCGGTTGACGTAAAACATCAGGAGGCAGTTGTGGAATATCGAGTCAGAGCAAAGTTCGTTCTCAATAAGCTGTCAGCCTTTTACGAGGTTTTAGCGGACGGAACAGTTGCGAACCAGAAACCGGATGGTGCTGAGATCGTATCTTCGATGAAGCAGGCCAAGATCGTCGCCCCCAACACAATCGAATGGGTTCAAACCTGTTACTGTCCCTCCCCCTTAAAACACGAGCGAGAGACGGTCTATGATAAATACCTGGTCAATATTGAAACGGTTCTCATAAAAAAACGGGTTGAAATTGAAGGTCATTCATTCTGGTCTTACTTGAAAAATCACAGCAAGACTCAGTTTAATAAGTAAAAATGGAGTAATTGTGTATGGATCCGGTCACTCAGATATTGCTCGGTGCGGCCGTTGGCCACGCAGCGCTAGGTGCGCGCGTCGGCCGTAAAGCGCTTATCTGGGGGGCCGTATTCGGCGGAATGCCTGATCTCGATGTTTTCCTGCCCCACGCGGACGACGTTGCAGCTGTGACCAATCACCGGGGCTTCAGCCACTCCCTTGTCACTCACACCATCGTCGCACCGGTCCTGGGTGCGGGTCTTGCACGCCTGCATGCGAGAGACGGTGCATCGATCACACGCTGGTCCCTGCTCGTTTGGCTCGCACTCGCGACCCACGCCTTGCTTGATGCGATCACCATCTACGGTACACAGCTCTTCTGGCCAAGCAACGGACCGCCGATCGGGCTTGGCAGCATCTTTATTATCGACCCCCTGTATACACTACTACTGCTGGTCGGTGTGCTTTGGGCTGCTTTCAGCAAACGCAAGCTAACTACCGGACGACGCGCGAACAGGATTGGACTTGGCCTGAGCACGCTCTATCTCGCAATTGCCATCTCCATACAGGCACAGGTACGTGACATCGCCGAGAGTGAACTGGCCCGCCAAGGCGTTGAGTACAATCGGCTGATAGCGACACCGACGCCATTCAATCTGCTGCTCTGGCGCATTGTCGCGATGGAACCGAATGGCTATCGGGAGGGCTACTATTCACTGCTCGACCCACTACCCGAGATTGGACTCGAACAGTATTCAAGCAACGATAGCCTGCTCTCCCCGGTTAGCGATGCACCCGCCGTGATGCGGCTGCGCTGGTTCACCAAGGGCTTCTATCGCGTACGGGAGATCAATGGTCGTTTGGCGATTACCGATTTGCGCATGGGATTCGAACCACGCTACATATTCTCCTTTGTTGTCGGTCAACGAGAGGAAGGCGTCATGCGCCCATTGATCCCGCCCGAACGCATCCCCGCCGAACGACCCGACGTCGAGGCATTGCGATGGGTGTGGCAGCGGATGTTTGGCGAAGAGCATTGAATAATGTAATGAAAAATGAGAAAAGAACAGAGACATCCAGTGTTTAATGAGCCAAGGGTAGTCTAATGCATCTCGATACAGGCCATATAAACAGATGACATACCCTTTCAAATCGAGTAGATGCGTAGAAAAGCAAAACTGACGACCTAAGCATGACAAATCATACAACCCACGATCATTCAGACTACAAAAGCCCATTCAGCCTGAAAAGGGAAATGGGTTACACACATGATGAGTTTTTTAACCTGCTGCCGCATGCGCTATCTGATTATCGGCATGAGATTAAAGATGGTGTTGTAACCATTGAACTGGAGAAAGGATCAGTACTTTTGAAAATAGGCGATGAGCGAGAACGCCGCTTTACAGATAACGTCTATTTTCCAATCCTCCCTGTTTCAATCAGTTTTATAGATGCTGACAAGACAGACCAATCCAGGTTTTTACATAAGTTTGACGCTTCCTATATGAAAGGATTAGCTTAAGTTAACTACTTCCCTACTCTGTAAAATACTTGCTTTTGACCTACAACAGTCATACTTTATGATTTAAAAAAAGACCTTAAGTAAATTCTCTTAGATCAGCATAATGGCAAGATCACTGATGTTTTCAAATATTCAGCATCCCCTAATCAGACAGGGCAAGACCAACCGGTAACAAACCACTTAATTAATGTACAAGCCATCCAATTCATCAAGTCAGAACAATTTTATCGGCAGCCTGTGGATGACCATTTCCATGGGATGTTTCGCCATTGAGGATACTTTTCTTAAAACAGTCACTCAGACAATGTCCATCGGACAGTTGCTCATCGTTTTTGGTTTAGGTGGCGCTCTGATCTTTACGGGCATGGCACACTTTGGTGGTCAACGCATTTTCACAAAAGAGTGTTTCTCAAGACCGATGCTGACACGCATCCTATTCGAGATTATTGGTCGGTTGTTTTATGTACTTGCCTTGGCATACACCACGTTATCCGCCACTACCGTTATCCTTCAGGCTGCACCGATATTCGTCGTCTTGGGAGCTGCTCTGTTGTTTGATGAAAAAGTGGGATGGCAGAGGTGGACAGCGATCTTTATTGGCCTGCTGGGTGTGGTTGTCATTATCCGTCCAGGCTCTGAGAGTTTTTCCATCCTCTCCCTGTTCGCGGTTGCCGGAATGCTTGGGTTCGCTGGTCGCGATCTGGCCAGTCGGGCAGCTCCGCCAACGCTCGGCATTTCCATACTGGGCTTTTATGGCTTTGTATCGATCGTGATTGCCGGTTTGCTGTTCTCTGCCTGGCAGAACACGCCGTTTATCACTCCTGACTTCTCAACATCACTCTATCTACTGGGAGCCATCTTATTCGGGGTTATTGCCTATTCAGGATTAATGAAAGCAATGCGCACTGGTGACGTTTCGGCGGTAACCCCATTCAGATACACCAGACTGCTGTTTGGTGTCTCTCTGGGCGTGCTGCTTTTTGGAGAACCACTTGGCACTCCGGTGGTTGTGGGTTGCTGCCTTATCGTCATCTCGGGAATGGTGATTCTCTGGAGTGACAAAAGCCAGCGATCAGTTGCCTGATTCCAGTTAAACTGATTGAATTAACGCCAATCGGCAGATCAACTGTATTTGATGTATTTGAAACGGGGATCATCGGGGGTACCTTCGAGGGCCCCCTCCGCAAGTCCAGGCTGCCACATCACCACTTCCTCGATTTTGCCTGCCAGTTCAAAATCCTTGTTGGTGACGCCTTTCGCGGAGTGGGTCACCAGTTTGACGATAACGAACACATAGGAGATGGTGAGATCCGGGTGATGGAACGCGGCCTCCGCCAGGTGTCCTACCGTATTTACCACCATCAGGGTAGCTTTCCAGCCACTGGTTTTATATCTACGTTGGATCCAGCCCTTCTCCAGATACCAATTCGGAAGCGCCTCTTTCAGCCTTGCCTCGATCTCTTCGTCACTGCAGGTCTCATCTTGTTTGCCTGCCATGACAGCCTCCTGTCATCTCTATCAGCACTGTTCCTAAGACTGTAGATGATAGGGAGTCAGGACTAACACTGAGATTAATATGGGTTGTTTTCACTCTATATCGAGCGAGCTTTTGCGTTCATTGGTGGCGATTAGATTTGTAACCTTGTCAATTAAGGAATGATTCAACAATTCACTTATTTACAAATCAGTGCCAACCGCAGTGATTGAATGGTGGCATAGAAAACTCTGGTTTTATCTCAATCCCGTTCGCCAAGCAAAAGCCCGGCAATCAATCTTTCTACCGGGGCATAGTCATCGGTAAGCACCGGCAGCTCATCCAGCGGTTTTCCCAACTCCATCAACTTTTCAGTAACTCGAAACCAGGTTCGTTCAAAACCGAATCGGGCCTGAACGATCTCCGGCGGTCGTTCACTGTTTGTGGCACTCAGCACGAAGGTAACCCGATCGGCACCGGGTACACCCTCCATCCACAGATCGACGTGGGTGAACACCTCACTCAGGGTTTTGGTGATGGCACGTACCAGACGCGGATCGGGAAAGGCGTCGACGATATTCATGAGATAGATACCATCAGGTCTCAACCGTTGGCGGACGATTTCAGCAAACTCCAGCGTGACCATATGCTCGGGAATCGCAACATCGTGAAAGACATCGCCGACGATAACATCGAACTTGCCGGTTTCTGCCGTCAGGGCCCGACGTCCATCTTCATGCAGGATATGCATCGCTTCCGGCTCCAGGTAGAGCTTCTCCACCGCGGTCAAGGTCACCATCGGATCGAGCTCGGCCACGGTGACAGAGGATTCCGGACTCAACGCCTGAACGGCTCGGGGGTGGGTATAGCTGCCTCCCCCGAGAAAGAACCAGTCAAGTCCAGCGTCATAACGTTGATTGAAGTGCTCATAGACAAGCTCATCGATGGCATGCACATAGGGGGCAATGATAATCCTCGGATCGGTGTCGTGGTTGATGCCGTGGAGCAGATGGTCAAGCACCATCCCGCGGGCCTGGCCAAACGGGGCGTCACTACTGCGATCGACTACCCGGATGCAGAAGTACTGACTCTCCCGGTCACAGGAGCCACGCAGCCCCTGTTGAGAGAGGCTGAGAATGCCAGAGGCGAGCGTGATCAGGATCAATACCACCAATACCGGTGGACGTAACCGCAGCAGGAAGGGTACTGCGAGCAGGATCAGTCCCACACCGGTACCGAACAGAATGGCCCGGGAGCCGAACGACTGAACCAGCCAGTACCCGGCAGCGAAGGTGCCGACGATGCTACCGATGGCCGCCAGTGCATGCATCCTGCCAACCACATGTCCTGCCCGGGGATCCAGGTCGAGGGCGCGGGTTGTCAGCAAGGGGGTAACAACACCGATTGCTACAGCAGGTGGTGCAAACAGCGTAAAGGCAAAGATGAAACTCGATCCGAGCAGACCGACCTGTTGCGTAGCCAGCAAGCTGCCCAGCCCATCCATCAGCGGCAGCGCGAGCATGGCATAGATGCCCGCCAGCGCCATGGCAACGCCGGCCACCCGTCCGTCGGCTCCCCGGTCCGCCCAAATCCCACCCAGCCAATTACCGAGTGAAAGACCGGCAAGAATGACACCGATGATCGACGTCCAGGTGTAGAGGGACACCCCGATATGGGGCGCCAACAACCGACCGGCCAGGATCTCAAGCACCAGCAGCGCGGCTGAGGAGAGGAATACAGTCAGTGAGAAACCCAATAGACGCAGTCGATTAGAGACAGTTGCTGCAGATTGATTACTCATAAAAAACGCTCGATCCGATGTGGTATCCGAAAACCAGCTATGACACGGGAAAATACATCAACTCATTACTACAGGGATTAATAACCGGATCAGGACCGCCTATCAATACACTAAGGTGCGTAGGGCCTGTTAGCACTAATCCAATATGCCCTATTGTGCCGTTACCTCAAAATTAGCCAAGGAGATGCGTCAAAGCCCCTCTCCCGTAATGGGAGAGGATTGGGGAGAGGGTGTACGCGAAGCGTTCGATTTGGCTAAAAGATAAAAGACTCGTTGATCATTCATTATTATTGCGTTGATTTCTTATTCAGACTGAGGTGCCCAGTCTTCCCCCTCTCCCCCGGCCCCTCTCCCGCAAGGGGAGAGGGGAGCTACTCTCTCCATCTGATTGGCACACTGATCATTGCGTGCTTATTCTAACCTTCGTCTTCTGCTTGGTTATCTCTTTTCATTCCACAACCCCCGATAGGCTAGGGTCTGTTATCACAACAATTCAGTATATCGCTTTTGAACACAAAGTGATGGCTTACAACTTGCCTGTGAATCGGATAATCTCATAAGAAAAAGGAGGTTATTCTAAGATCCGTTGGAACCTCGATAACCACCCACCGTTCAAACAACCAACAATAAAACCGGACCAAATAAAAAGGATAGATCTATGGCAAATGCTTACCTCATTGGACATATCACGGTAAAAGAGAACGAAAAGTGGCAGGAGTATCGCAACAAGGTAGCCGTCACCCTTGAGCCCTGGCAGGGCTCCCTGATCTTCCGGGGCAGATTATCGGCTGTTCTATCCGGCAGCCATCAGCATAGTGACACGGTTGTCATCGAGTTTCCCGATATGCAGGCCTTGAACGACTGGTACACCTCTGCTCAGTATCAAGCGTTGATTCCACTTCGCCAGGAGGCGGCAGAGATGGATCTGCTAAGCTATGAAACGTGATCGTCAGACTGCGTGAAGAACCCAATGCTCTATTTCGCTTATGGATCGAACATGTCATCCAGGCGCCTCATCAAGCGAGTGCCTTCGGCGCGATTCAGATTTACCGCCACGCTGGAGGCACACGACCTGCGCTTTCATAAAATAAGCCGGGACGGTTCTGCCAAATGCGACGCACTGGAGACCCGCGATCCGGAACAGCGGATAATCGGTGTTGTGTTTGAAATTGCTCAAGCTGAAAAGGCGGAGCTTGATCGGCACGAAGGCCTGGGGAACGGCTATGAGGAGAAACAGGTTACCCTGGTAACCGGATCTGGCGACAGCATATCCGCCTTTACCTACTACGCCACCCACATCGATTCTCTCTTGAAACCTTACAGTTGGTATAAACACCATGTGTTGAGCGGCGCCAGGGAACACCGGTTTTCCACGACCTACATCGACAGAATCGAGCGTATCGAATCGATCATCGATCCGAACAGTGAAAGGCATACCTTGGAAATGGCCATCCATATCGACGGATTGAGATAGGCGGATTTGAGACTTATTACGCGCCCTCCCCCGAAGGGGAGGGCATCAAGGGTTTGATTGAAAATCAAAGCAGTTTGACGACAACCATCCTGCTGGTGAGCACGCCGCTCTGATCCACATAGTCGCCACTGGCAAGTAACCCTTTCACCAGACTGCCCGCCTCGATTCGTGACGCCAGATCTTCAGCAAAGTTGGCAAAATCTGTATGCAGCTGCCGGGTCTCCCCCTCCTGGATCCAGAAACTACCATCTCCATCGTTATGGGGTACGATCACCGGTTCCACACCCAGCTCAGTCAGGTCGATTACAATACCGGCCCTGCCCAGGTGATGGAATAGCTCCGCATCGGTCAGATCGAGGGTCAGACCCTCTGCCGAGATGGCACTGAACGCATTGGCACTGCCGCTGCCGTAACCCAGAGTCAATACCGCCGCAACCTCGGTCAGGTCAACCAGGCTTTGGGCTGTGAAATCCGCCGGCGCCGTGGCGAATGGGGTAACAAAGCCAATTACCCGCAATGGCACACCCGCACTTAATTGCGAGATATCCAACGCACCATGATCCACTTCGTAGTTTTGTGGATCGGCATCGGTCGTCGCGCTACTGCCGGTACCACTGAAATCGAAAAGTGAAACCGGCCGGCCATCGATCTTCTGCAGATCGACCACCAGAGCACTCTCATCATCGACCCGAGTACTGCTGAGCACAGTCACCAGCATCCGCAGATGATCCGCACTGAGACTCGACTCAGCCGTATCCAGGTTACCGAACACCAGTACCCGCTGACCAACGGAAATCTCACCGGTGTTGTGTTCCTCGGTCGATAGCTGTTTTTTGACGACGGTCTCCCCATCCAACTGTACGTCGATGGTATCCCGAAAGATCACCGAGCCATCCGCCCGCATCAGCGTCGCCCCTCTGACGGTTAACTGATCACCACTGCGGGCGATCACATTGCCTCTCACCACATCGAGATCGCCGCCAGGCACACTGGAACCGGCATAGACTTCCGTTGCCTGATAGGTGAACCGGTTGTTGGTCCGCTGCAACTCACCGACCGCCAGGGTCGCTGTGAATGTCGGTACCTCATCCAAGGCGGCCAGTCCACGCTCCCCCTGATAGGTCTCACCATCGACCTCATAATAGGTCTCATCGGAAACACTCACCGTCAACTCGCCAAAGCGGTTCTGACGATTGAAACGGTGACGGAACGGGCGGATGCTGATCTCAAACTCACTGTTCTCACTATCCACATCCATTAGAGGTCCACGCAGACGATGGGGCTTGGGACGATCGAGCTCAACATCCGCCAGCAGGATCGGTTGTACCGTCAATACCGGTTCCACCCCATCAAGATCCACCTGATTCGAGGTATTGAGATCGAAATCGAGGGTAAGATGGGCGGGTATGCCCGGAGCGATCAACAGAGTCTGTCGACCTTCAATATGCACCGACAGTTCAAGCTGGCTCAATGTCTCCCCGGCTTCATTGAGAATGTTGGCCGGTGGCACTTCCACCAACTCACCGCTCTCATCTTCCACCCAGATCTCGGCATTGCTGTAGTCCACCACCATTTCCGCTTTCACATAGCGTCCTGACGGCACTGTCACGGCCGTGACGAACTCGGTCATATCCGTGTACTGGGCAAAATCGATGCGAGTATTGAGCGGCAGGGTATCGACCACCGCACCGTTCTGTTTGGTCAGGGTCAGTGAGATCACATCCACGGTATAGCTGCTGAAGTCACCGGGCGCATCGGTCACACCGATCACCAATCTCCCGCTCTCCTCAGTTCCGGTCTCCCCTGTGGAATCGGAACTGCCGCCACCGCCGCACCCTGTCAGCAGAAACATCAGACTGAGCAAGCCGGGAAGAAACCAGTTGTCTAAAAAACCTTTCATTACCATTTCCTCTTTATTGATTGAATAGTCCTAATCAGACGATTTGATCCGTCCTCTAAAGGGATTAACGCAATCAATGCGAACTGGTTGACAGGAAATTTTCTAAAACGTTTTTTATTTGACAGCGGGCGCGGATTTACCAGAAGAGGGTCAGCCCAAGATTGGAGAAGAGGATCTTATCCTCGGCGTAATCCACATCCTGTACGCCACCCATGAGATTCAAACTGATTTGATCATTGATGGGGATATCGAATGAGAGACTGGTCAGGCTGGCATAGTTGCCATCCACGGCGGAACGACTGCGACTCCAATCCAGATCGACACTGATTTCCCCGAGCAGCTTGCCGATGCCGATCGAGTAGCGGTAGTCATCCAGGCCGCTGGCCAGATCAAGGGTATCGAGGGGAAATACAGAGATGACTCGATAGTCCTCATCGAGACGACTGATGTTTTCCGAGTAGTCATAGTTGAAATAACTGCCACTGAAGACCCAGCCGTCAGCGGTAAAGTAACTCAGAATCAGACCGATATCCCGGCTCTCCAGATCCACATGGTCGGCGCGAGGTCGATACCAGTCGGTTACCTGCAGCCGGATGTCCCGCTGCTGAGGCATCAGGGTTGCCGAAAAGTCACCGAGGTTGAAGGTGAAACCGAGCCACAGGGTTTCAACAGTCAGTGCCGCTTCATCCCCCCACTCCTCAAATCCGACCGAAATGCTGACTGCCGCCAGAGGATCGGTAGTAACACCCAGTGAGTAGTAGTCGGTCTCCAGTTCTGCCTGATCCGACTCCACATGGCTTTCACCATAGGAGAAATCAAATCGGGAATAGAGCGGTCCGGCCAGACTGAGATCGAAGCGGCGGCTCCAGCCATCCGCATCGTCAAGGCCGAGATTCACACCCAGGCTGGATTGGAGCGGCGGTCCGATCTCATCCAACCACTCCCACTCAAGCGGTGTCCCCCGGGCATCTGCAATGAGACAGCAGATCAGCAGGGCCGATGCGATATAACGATCCATGTCTACTGTTTCAACTTTCTCATTAGTCGTTGTCTCTGTTGCGGTGTCAGGCGGCGCAATATCTTCGACCTTTTAAGTGCCCGTTGCCGCTGTTGCGGCGACATGCTCTGCCAGCGTTTGCGCAGCGCCTTGCGTTCATCCAGTGAGAGGTTCTGAAAGCGCTGATATCGATCGAGCAACAGTTGTCGTTGTTGCGGCTCAAGTGCGACAAACTCCCGAAACCGCTCCCGCACCAGCTGCTTTTGATCCGAGCTCAGATCGCGCCAGGTCTCGAGACGTGATTTTGCCCGATCCTGCTGCTCCGGCGTCATCTGTGACCAACGATCCGCCCCTTTGAGGAGTCGCTGGCGTCGGGATTCGGGCAGACTCTCCCACTGTTCAGCCAATGGCGCCAGCAGCTTCTGCTGGCTATCGTTCATCCCAGCCCAGGAGAGATCCTCCGCCATCAATGGAGATACCATAAGCAGCAGGCCTATCGTTAACCAGCACCTAATCATTTTCCTGTACCACGTCATCTTGCTGAGCTTGCCGGTCATCCACCAGCAGAAGAGGATCCAGCCAATCCCCTTCCGGGGTTTCGAAGCCACCCAGAAATTCCAGCAGTTCCATACTGGGAGGCTCTTCAGTTCCGGACTGTGCCTCACCGGCCAACACCGCAGAGGTTGTCAGAAACAGCAACAGACTCCACTCAGCCTGAATCCTGTTCATCCGTCACCCATAGGTAGAAATCCAGCTCCTGATAAAACTCCAACTCCTGCGCAGCACCCAGAAGCTCCATATCCTCCAGCAGGGTGATCGACTGCATTTGCTGCTCTACAGGCGTATTGGTTGTCTTCAGCAGAACAGCGGAGGCGATCAACAACAACCCGGCCAGTATCAGGATCGCCATCCCACCACGGCCCAAGAACAGCACATCACCAAAGCGATAAACAGCCGGTCGACTCCCGACCTCCACGGCACGTCGGCGGGCCGCGCCAAGTTTGGCGAGGGTCAGTTCATCCAGCGCATCGCTACTCTGCTGCAGCTGCTGTTTGACCTCACTGAGAAACTCTTCGTCCGATCTCATGGCCAGTGATCCTCCAGCTTCTCTCTCAAAGCGGATACGGCTCGGGAGTAGTGGGTTTTTACGCTCCCCTGGGAGCACCCCATAACCTTTGCCGTCTCCTCCACACTCAATCCTTCCCACAATCTCAACATAAATGCCTGCTGTTGTCTCAGGGAGAGGTTATGGATTTCCTGCTCCAGACGGGCAATCGCATCCTGCTGCTGAAGTCTCTCCACCGATTCCGTCTGCCGGCTGTCCGGATAGCCCTGCAGTGGATCTACCGCATCCGCTCCCTCTCCGCCGCGAATAAAGCGGTGCCATCGGTTCTTCACCCAGGAGCGGCGGTGCCAGTCCCTGATGCTGTTCTGCAAAATACGCTGAAAAAGGGGTCCCCACTGATCCTCTGAACGTTCAGCGTATCGACTTGCCAGCTTCATCATTGCATCCTGAACCAGATCCAGCGCATCGTCCGGATTGCCGACCGAAACGGTCGCCATGCGCAGTGCCCGGCGTTCGACACCCGCGAGAAAACGATTCAGCGCATGGTTGCTGTCCAGCCCATCCCCCTGCAAAGCAAACTCCTGCATAACAGCAATGGAATCAATAGGTTGCTTCAGCATCGGCTGCACCCATGGATCCCACTGCGGCTTAATTTTCTCAAGCAAAGCTGCGGCCATGATACACCGTTAAGTATGGAAGAGATCAATTTCAGTGGTTTCAATCGGCTACCCTGTTTGTGTAACATCACTCTCCATATAACGCAGTCGTGGCGCATCGGTTGACAGACAAACAGCAGACCTGCAATCTGCTGATGGTTGATAAACTCAGGATCGGGTTGAGCCAGAAAGATGGAATCTCAAAAACCTGTGAAAACTTTAAGCCGAACATTGATCACAGCGAGCCTCTTACTGTTGGCAATCGCCGGATACTATGGTTGGGAGTTGCAGGCCGCCTACCGATATACCATTGACAGGGTCATACCACAGGAATCAGCCGCCCCCTACCCCCTGACAGTCTCATCACTCACAGCGAACCAACAGGCGGCACTGCTGAAAATTGAAGACCCGAACTTCTATCACCACTCAGGCATAGATCTCAAGACCCCTGGTGCAGGCATTACCACCATTACCCAGGCCCTGGTGAAAAAGATCTATTTCGAACGCTTTACCCCCGGCATCGCCAAAATCAAGCAGACCCTACTCGCCCGTTTTGTTCTCGACCCTTTGATGTCAAAGGAGAAGCAACTCAGACGATTCATCAATACGGTCTACCTGGGGCCAAATGCGAAGGGCTTCGAACAGGCGGCACACCACTATTTCAACCGATCATTCGATGAGAACAGCGATGATCAGTTTCTCGCTTTGGTGGCGATGATCATTGCACCCGAGACTTTCAATATCAACAAACATCCAGCACGTAACAAGCTACGTGTCGCCCGATTGAAACATGTTATCAATGGCGATTACGAACCTAAAGGACTCTTCGATCTCTACTACGGTAGAGTGGATCGTGAGACCCTGCAAAACCTGCCGCCACTCTCATACTTCGAATCGTATTACCAGTAACCAAGTGTTACTGAAAGATGCAAACTCATCCAATCATTATATTTCAATGTTCAATTATTTTACGCTGTTTGATTCATCAATCTACGCTGCCTGATGGAAACGATTCTCCATGACGATCAAGTATCTATAAATAAAAAATGAGACTCTGTTCATTTTTGTAAATCAACCCCTACTATAAGATTGGCACCGTTTGTATTAGCAATACACAGTTAAAAACAAACAATTATATATAAATAATTTTTGACAGTGGCCCAATCCTTCCCGGTTAGTGAACTTAAGAAACACAAACCCCATCCATCCAAAGTCAGCTGTCGTCATAATTGCAAGGAGAGAGTTATGAAACTTATTAAGACTATTGCATTGATCACCTCTTTTTTATCTGTTCCCTTATCCACTGACATCCTGGCTGATGGTAACCGCTACTTCAAAGACCGCCTCTACCATTCCGAAATCAGTGCCGCCGAGGCTTACCAGGCACTCAAGTCCCGAGGAAATTTTTTCGCCCGACATCGGGGTCGTAGCGGCAGAGCCCTGCTGGTCGATGTTCGCACCATGGAAGAGTTCGCAGCAGGTCATCCGAAACGCAGTTTCAATATTCCCTATCCCCGCGTCTGTACAGGTTGTGATACCCAGACTGAAGAGAACTTCTATTGGGAAGTCTACGAACTGGCCAATGGGGATACAGAGCGCCTGATCATGACACTCTGCAGAACCGGATCGCGGAGCGTCGGGGCAGGCAACGTACTGGCCAATCCTTCCGATTATGGTATCGATGGACCCGCCTTTACCAATGTAAGAAACATCTGGGAGGGTTTTGTCGGACAGTATAAATACGCCTATGATGGCGGCACCATCCTTCTCGATACAGATGGCTCACCTGTTGCGCTCGACCTGAACAACAATGGTGAAATGGACAGTGACAGTGCCGATGTCTATGTCGAGAGAAACGACATGAATCCAGACAAAGATGGGTGGCGGAATTTCCAGCAGCTGCCCTGGACCACCAAGATCAATTATCGTAACGCCTACCAGAACGATCCGGATCAGTATGAGGCACTTACACTGACTCCTGTCGACTGATCACAACTCATTAGTCAATTGAGTCCTTTACCACCCTGCTATTTAGCAGGGTGGTTTTATTTTAGTCCGCAAATAGATCCAAATTGAATCCATGCCTGGGATTGGATTGAACCCTTACAGAGGCAAAGCCTGTCACCGCTTTGCCGTTAAACTCAAAATCAGCCAAGGTGATGCATAAATGCCCCTCTCCCGCGAGGGGAGAGGGGAGCTACTCTCTACATCTGTTTTGTTTTCTATTATCATGTCGCTAGGCTAGAGAAACGAAATTGACCCATTTGCTTTATTTCGATCAATGTAAATAGGACAGCAGTGATTGGCGTTCATTTGTGGACTTTTTTCTTATCCAGTCGTTGCCAATCAATTTGAGACTTCCATAACACTAGGCCCCCTAACGTTTCCAGGAGGATTGCGGATTGTCATATCCATCTCCGTCCGCTCTGGTAGGATTCCCGCCCTTTTTCAAAATTTATATTCACAACAGGGGTTGTCACATGCTCAGCAGTAACGAGTCGACTTTCAATCCGCACTATTTCCTCGCCGCACTCGGCGCCGGGGGACTGGCCATCTCATTTTTTCTCTATCCAATGTTTATGGTGCCTCATCCACAGACACCTATGGTGGCGTTCGAATCGCTGCACCCGGTGCTGCTTGGGGATAACCCCATCGCCACTATGCTACTCAGCTTGGACCTGATGGCTGTTTTGGCCTTTTCCATCATCCATTTTCATCTACTCATCAAAAACCTGGTTGGATTCTGCCATTTCCGCAAAACAGAGGCCTACCAAGAACTGCGCAACAGTAACCGGGAAGTCTCATTGATGGCGATACCCTTAACGCTCAGTATGAGTGTCAACATTGTGTTTGTCCTCGGCTCTCTGTTTGTTCCCGGTCTATGGCAGATTGTCGAGAGGTTGTTTCCTTTTGCTTTACTGGCTTATCTGTCAATCGGTCTGTTTGCACTGCGCATCTATGGCGCCTACTTCACTCGGCTGCTGATCAAGGGTGATTTTGATTTCAACCAAAACAACAATCTCAGCCAACTGATGGCCATCTTTGCATTTGCCATGATCGCTACAGGATTTGCAGGTCCCGGCGCGATGAGCCAGACCCAGGCAATCAACGCAATCGGCATTTTCGGCTCACTGTTTTTTCTTTCGCTTGCTCTGCTTTTAACCGTGATCAAACTGGTGCTCGGATTAAAATCGATACTGCGTCAAGGCATTGCAAAGGAGTCCAGTTACACACTGTGGATTCTGATCCCCATAGTCACGCTGATTGGCATCAGCGGCATCCGCATCATCATGGGACTTCACCATGGATTTGCAGAGCCTCTCTCCAAACCCGGTTTGTTTGTATTCACCTCGGTGATTTTGTCGATCCAGATTCTGGCCGGTGTGCTTGGTTACAAGGTCATGAAAAAGGTTGGTTATTTTCAGGACTATCTGCAGGGAGAGAAACGGGACGCAGGCAGTTTCGCGTTGATCTGCCCCGGTGTTGCGATGTTTGTTTTCGGCTTCTTCTTTATCGTCTTCGGATTGATGAAGAATGATCTGATCGCACCCTATTCCATCGCCTATTTTGTGATTCTGGCGCCTTTCATCCTGATTCAGATCAAAACCATTGCGGTCTATTTGAAACTGAATTGCCAGGTATTGGGATACGGACTTTGCCGGGTTTGATTAAACTTCTGTCTGTTCTAAATCATGCAGTAGATGATTGATCTTGTTATGACAGTTTAAAGATAAGTCATTTCGGCGAATGCTGGAAAAAATCAGATGATTTAGTTGTTCGTCATCAACCTGATGGGGAACTGTTTAAGAAAAGCCACTTTAAACAGCCCCCACAGGTTGACTTCTATGATGCCTCTTCAGCCCCGTCTTTCATCACCCCGGCCAAAGCTGTGTAGGTAACAACCCAAGCATCTTTAACCTCATCGGTGAAGGCGTCACCCAAGCCTTCTCCCAGGGTCCAGAGTAATGCATCGGCCACTTTATCGTAATCCACCGCCTGCACACCATATTCAGCATGTCGTTTGCCCGATTCGCGGATAACCGGTAGCAGCGGCTCCAGGTTGTCAAGACTGCCGACTGCGGTGCCAATCATGGTCATCAACTTTTTACCCTGAGCCTCCATATCACCCTTGAAGTAAGGTTTGACTTCTGGATATACCTCAAACAAACGACCATAAAAAAGGGCCGCTGCCTGATCGGCAATCGGTACCACTTTGGACCAACTCGATTTCACGTGAGTGATCTGTTCAGGTGTCATAACTATCTCCTTTTCCTTTTAAAAAAAAACTTTTTCAGAGTTTCCTTAAGCTGTTTGAACCTGTCTCTCTTTGATTAAACGATTGATCTCTGACAGACAGGAACCGCAGTTGGTTCCCGCCTTGAGCTTCTCACCAATTGCCTGGGCACTCTGAAGCCCCTGATCCTCAATCGCGCTGACCAAGGTGTTCAAACCCACCCCGTAACAGGCACAGACTGTCTTACCCGCATCCTCCTGGGCATTCATCGGTGCACCGGCCAGGAGTCGCAATCGTTCCTGCCGCGAGAGGTGGTTTTTGCCAAACAGTCGAACCAACCAGTCCCGCTTCGGCAGATCGTGATCAGGACCGATGAAAAGGCAGCTCTGCAGCTGGCCGTCATTGACACTGACACCCCGGTATTGACCACCGGCACTGTCCATCATTTCGGCCCATTGACCGGCATTAGTGGCCGAGCTGAGCAGATTGCGGGCCAGCGCAGACCAATCCTTCGCAGCGGTCTCCCCGGCCAACTCGAAATGCCAAAGGCCATCCCGTTTGGACTTGGCCCAGTAAGTCGCATGCTCCAGCATGACCCTTTCACGAGTCAGCAGAAAACCGTACCAGATGGGTTTATAGGCTTCAATCGCCACCGGTGTATGTTTGAACTCCGGTTGCCCGGAGATCGGGTCGAGCGCCGGGTTAACCAGGCTATCGATGGTTGCGTTGCTGGCAAACTGATCGTTCCAGTGCATCGGCACAAAGATCTGCCCGACCTGCTGACGCTCACTGAGACGGGCTCGAACCACCACTTCCCCCCAATCACTGCTAACCCTGACCAGACCACCCTCAACCACCTGGTTGTTGTGCGCATCAAGTGGATGGATTTCGGCAAAGGGTTCATTGTCGTGACCGGACAAGCGAGGGGATTTACCGGTTCGGGTCATGGTGTGCCACTGATCCCTGACCCGTCCCGTGTTGAGTACCAGGGGATAGGTATCTGAGGGATAGTTGCCCGGCGGTTGTGGGGTCACAGCAACAAACTGCGCTCGTCCCGATGGGGTATAAAACCGCCCATCGCTGAAGAGCCTGGGCGTACCCTCGGCCTGCCCATTCACGACCGGCCACTGCACTGGCTTCAACCGATCATAGGATTCTGCATCAAGCCCGGCCAGCGCAGAAATATCGAAATCACGCCGGCCACCATTCTCAAAACCGGAAAGTTCAGCATACTCGCTGAAGATCTGCTGCGCGGTGCGATAGTCAAAACCCTGATAGCCCATCCGTTGCGCCACCTGACTGAGAATCCACCAGTCGGGTTTGGCCTCTCCCGCCGACGCCAGAAAACCATGCTGACGACTGATGGTTCGTTCCGAACTGGTCACCGTCCCAGACTTCTCCCCCCACCCCTGTGCCGGCAGCAGTACATCCGCATAACGGGCGGTATCGGTCTCAGCCATACAGTCCGAGACCACCAGAAACTCACACTTATCGAGTGCCCGTCTGACCTGATTGGCATCCGGCATACTGACCGCCGGATTGGTGGCCATCACCCAAAGCGCCTTGATCTCTCCTGTCTCTACAGCCCGATAGAGATCCACCGCCTTGAGGCCTGGCTTCTCAGTTACTGAATCGCTTTGCCAAAAACGCCCCACCAGGGAGCGGTGATCCCGGTTTTCGATATCCATGTGGCAGGCCAGCTGATTGCTCAATGCACCCACTTCCCGGCCTCCCATGGCGTTGGGCTGCCCGGTAATGGAGAATGGCCCCATACCCGGCTGACCGATCCGTCCGGTGTAGAGATGGCAGTTGATGATCGCGTTGACCTTGTCGGTACCGCTGGAGGTCTGATTGATGCCCTGGGAGTAGAGGGTAACCACCCGTTGTTTGACTCGAAACCAGTGAAACAGTGTCAGCAGATCATCCAGTGGCAGACCGCAATGCTCTGCGGTTGTCCGCGGTGTGGGGGCATACCAGCGAGCACGCTTCAATGCCTCTTCCAGACCTTCGGTATGAGACGTGACAAAGTCGTGCTCTTTGGCATCGTGGCTCTCCAGAAAGCTGAGCAGACCATTGAACAGCAGGCTGTCGGTGCCCGATTTGAGGGGCAGATGCAGATCGGCGATCTCACAGGTGGCGGTCTCCCGGGGATCGATCACAACGACCTTCAGGGCCGGATTGTTCTCCTTCGCCTTGACGATGCGCCGATAGAGCACCGGGTGACACCAGGCGGTATTGGAACCGGTCAGAACAATCAGTTCCGCCTGTTCGAAATCCTCATAACAGCCCGGCACCGTGTCTGAACCAAAGGCCCGTTTATGACCGGCCACCGATGAGGACATGCAGAGCCTGGAGTTGGTATCGATATTGCCCGAACCGATGAACCCCTTCATCAGCTTGTTCGCCACATAGTAGTCTTCGGTCAACAGCTGGCCGGAGACATAGAAGGCCACCGCATCTGGGCCATGTTCATCGATCACCTGACGAAAGCGACCGGCAACCTGTTCGATCGCCAGATCCCAATCCACCTGCTTGCCATCGACCATCGGTGACAGCAGACGGCCATCCAGGTCCAGAGTTTCGTTGAGCGCGGTTCCCTTTGAACAGAGCCGCCCCTGATTTGAGGGGTGGTCAGGATCCCCCTGAATCCGCCATCCCCCATCCACGTCAGGTTCGACCAGCAGGCCGCAACCGACCCCACAATAAGGACAGGTGGTGTTGATCATCTCAGGCATGGGTAGGGATCCGCTTCATCGATAGCACTGCGTCATCAATATTATGTCGTCGCCGGATCATTTAGAACACCAGTCAATTCAAAGGGTAAACAGCCGCTTAAGCAGCAGACTCCAGGGAGGCGATATCGAGATAGACCACCCCATCCTCGATCCGTACAGCAAAGCTGCTCACACAACCCTGGTCTGGCCCCTGCACCTCGCCACTCTGCAGATCGATCTTCCAATTGTGCAGCGGGCAGGTCACAGCCTCGCCATGAACTATGCCTTGTGACAGCGGGCCACCTCGATGGGGACAGCGGTCCCGCAGAGCGAAGACCTCATCGCTGCCGGTACGGAACAGTGCGATATCCAGATCCCCCGCCTGCAGTTTGCGGGCACCCAGCCTGGGGATCTCTTCAAGCTTGGTCACAGGAATCCAGTCGTTCATGATGCGGCCCTCATACGGTCGATGCTCAAAGGTGTGAATTCATGGATCTCAGCGCCCTCGGCACGCGCCTTCCAGGGATCGACCTGGGCGTACTGCTGACTCAGCTTGAAGCGCTCATAGAGGGCCTTTCTACCCATCTTGTCTTCCACGATACGTTGCTTTACATAGTTCAGACTGACCCGTTCCACCCAGGGCGCGGTACGCTCCAGATACTGGGCCTCCTCCCGGTAGCACTGAATGAAGGCACCGGTGTACTCCAGCACCTCCTGTTCGCTCTCCACCTTGCAGAGCAGATCGGTGACCCGCACCTTGATTCCCCCATTGCCGCCGATGTGCAGCTCATAGCCGGAATCGACACAGACCACACCCAGATCCTTGATGGTCGCTTCGGCGCAGTTACGGGGGCAGCCGGAGACGGCCAGCTTGAACTTGTGGGGCATCCAGGACCCCCAGGTAAGTTCTTCCAGCTTCACCCCGAGCCCGGTGGAGTCCTGAGTGCCGAAGCGGCACCAGTTTTTACCGACACAGGTTTTTACCGTGCGCAGGGCCTTGCCATAGGCGTGACCGGAGACAAAACCGGCATCGGAAAGATCCTTCCAGACCGCCGGTAACTGCTCCTTCTTCACGCCGAACAGGTCGATCCGCTGACCGCCGGTGACCTTGATCTCCGGCACCTCGAATTTGTCCGCCACATCGGCGATGGCGCGCAGATCATCGGCGCTGCAGAGACCGCCGAACATACGCGGCACCACGGAGTAGCTGCCATCTTTCTGGATATTGCCGTGAGCCCGCTCATTGATGAAGCGGGATTGGGCATCGTCCTGATACTCGGCCGGCCAGGCGGCCAGCAAATAGTAGTTGAGGGCAGGCCGGCAACCGGGGCAACCGTCCGGCGTCCCCCAGTCGAGTCTGTCAAACAGCTCAGGCATCGATTTCAATTCAAGTTCGCTGATCGCCTTGCGCACTTCATCATGGCTGTAGCTGGTGCAGCCACAGACCGCCTTCTTGCTCGGCGTGGCTGCATATCCCTCACCGACCGTGGAAGCCAACAGCGCCTCCACCATGCCGGTGCAGGAACCGCAGGAAGCGGAGGCCTTGGTGTGGGCTCTCACCTCATCCAGGGTAAACAGTCCCTGTGTGCTAATGGCGTTGACGATGTCCCCTTTACAGACCCCGTTACAACCACAGATCTCAGCCTCATCGGAGAGCATACCGACCCGGGTCTCCTCCCCATGTCCTGCATCGCCCAGATCGTGCTGACCGAACAGAATGGTGTTGCGGAAACTGGAGATGTCCGTGGCTTCCCGCAACAGCTGGAAATACCAGCTGCCATCCATGGTGTCGCCATACATCACGGCGCCTTTGATGCGGTTGTCCCGAATCACCAGCTTCTTGTAGACCCCTTGAGCGGGATCCTGCAGCACCAGGGTTTCATCCCCCTCGGTCTCATTGAATTCACCGGCGGAGAAGAGATCGATACCGGTCACCTTCAGTTTGGTGGAGGTGACCGATCCCTGATAACGGCCGTAGCCAAGCTGGGCCAGATGGTTGGCGCAGACCTTGGCCTGTTCGAACAGCGGCGCCACCAGTCCATAGGTATTGTTTCGGTGCTGCACACACTCACCCACTGCGTAGATGCGGGGATCGAAGGTCTGCAGGGTATCGTTGACCACGATGCCCCGTTCGCAATGGAGTCCTGCGGCATCGGCCAGGGCCATGTTGGGGCGGATACCCACCGCCATCACCACCAGGTCGGTGTCGAGCTCACTGCCGTCCTTGAAGCGCAGCCCGGTAACCCGCTGATCACCAAGAATCGCCTCGGTCTGCGCCGCCATCAGAAATTTCAGTCCGCTCTCCTCCAGTGAGACCTTCAACAGAGCGGCGGCGGGTTTGTCCAGTTGACGCTCCATGAGAATATCCATCAGATGGACCACCGTCACATCCATACCGTTCTTTTTGAGCCCGTTGGCCGCCTCCAGACCCAGCAGCCCGCCGCCGATCACCACCGCCTTTTTGTATTGGCGGGCAGAGTCCAGCATGGTCTCAACATCCTGTATGTCACGGAATCCCACCACCCCGGGCAGATCGTGTCCGGGTATGGGAATCATGAAGGGATTGGAACCGGTAGCGAGTAACAGCCGATCGTATGAGGCTTGCATTCCCGATGCCGTGGTGATCTGCCTGGCCTGACGATCGATGGCTGCCACCGGATCGCCGGTATGCAGGGTAATACCGTTTTCCGCATACCACTCACGACTGTTGAGCACGATCTCATCCACCTGCTTTTCACCGGCCAATACCGGGGAGAGCATGATACGGTTGTAGTTGGGATGGGGCTCAGCACCAAACACGGTAATGTCGTATAACTCGGGTTCCAGTTTGAGCAGCTCTTCCAGGGTGCGAACCCCGGCCATGCCGTTGCCGATCAGGATCAGTTTCTGTTTTTTCATTGGCTTGCCTCTTCTGTCAAAGGCTCGGTATCCGGTGATAGGGATCGCTTGGATGGATTGGCTTGCTGCAGGGCTTCAATGGAACAGCCCAGGTTACTGACCGGTTGTGCTTTGAGATAGTCGATGGGTTTTTCAGGATCGAAGGCATTGCCATCGAAAAAGAGATCCGAGCCCATCGCCAGGCTGTGTTGCTCACCGGCAAGCTGCCAGGCTTCCCCATGGATTCCTTCCGGCTTGATGTCAGCCTGTGGTAGATCAATGGCGAGGGAAGCGGCTGCCTTGCGGTAGATCTCCGGCTGATAGACCAGCTTGGCGATACGCTGCAGATCGAACGGATCCCGTAACTGTCCCCAGCGAACCATCTGGGTTAAAAACCAGATCGCATGGGAACGCCAGGGGAAATTGGCGCTGTAACGATTGAAGACATTGAAGTCGGCCCGTTCCACAGCCGCTTCGTCACGGGAGAACTGAAATGTACCAAGCATCGACTTCTCCAGTATCTCCTGAGGTGCATTGACGTAGCGTCCCTGACTCAGCAGTTCGCAAACCTCTTTGCGGTTTTCCGCCTGATCGATCCACTCACAGGCCTTGATCAAGGCGGTAATCACCGCCTGATGGGTATTGGGATTGGCGGCCGCCCAACTGCTGGCCACTCCGAACACCTTCTCCGGATGGTTGTTCCAGATGTCGTAACTGGCCGCCAGGGTGTGACCCAGACCGTTGCACACCGCCAAGGTGTTCCAGGGCTCACCGACACAAAAGCCCGAGATCACCCCGGCTTGCAGATAGTTGACCATCTGCGGTGGCGGCACCACCGTCAGCTGGATGTCGTTGTCCGGATCGATACCGGACGCGGCCAACCAGTAGCGCAGCAGATAGTTATGGGATGAGTAGGGAAACACCGTGGCGAACATCAGCGGCTTGCCGCCTGCTGCCCGATTCTCCTCGATCACTTTTTTCAACGCCCGGCCACTGCCGGCGAGGCTATCGAGATCGCGTTCACCGGTGGCCACCATGCGCTGATGGATATCCTTGGAAACGGTGATGCCGTTACCGTTGAGGTCGAGACTCATGGCGGTGATCATCGGCACCGAACCGCTCACGCCCAGGGCACTGGCCAAGGGCATGGCTGCCAGCATCTGTGCCCCATCGAGCATACCGATACCCACCTTGTCGCGGATGTTGGCCCAGGAGTTCTCCCGTGACAGCTCCACGTTCAATCCCTGCTGGTGAAAGAAACCCTTCTCTTTCGCCACCACCAGCGGGGCACAGTCGGTGAGCGGGATAAAGCCCAGGGTGAGCTGATCCTTTTCCAGAGTTTTTCCAGTAGCCGACTGGCTCGATTTCAACCAGGCCGAAAGATCGACCACGGTATCGCTTTCAGCCTCAGCCTCCGGCTGGCTTTTCTCCTCTTCCGGCTGCTGATGACGTTCGTGAAGGAAGCGCACCACTTCCGCCCGGTAGTGGTTGTAGACCGGGTTCTCCGCCAGGGCCAGGCGGTTGCGCGGCTTGGGCAGATCGACATTGAGAATCTCGCCGATGGTGGCGGAAGGCCCATTGGTCATCATGATGATCCGATCGGAGAGCAGTACCGCTTCATCCACATCGTGGGTGATCATGATCACCGTATTGTTGAGCCGCGCCTGGATCTCCATCAGGGAGTCCTGCATATGGGTACGGGTCAATGAGTCGAGCGCACCGAAGGGTTCATCCATCAACAGTACTTTGGGTTCCATGGCCAGGGCGCGGGCAATGCCGACACGCTGTTTCATGCCGCCCGATATCTCATCCGGCTTGCGATCGAGAGCATGGGACATATGCACCAGTTCCAGATTGTGCAGGGTCCAGCGATGGCGCTCCTCTTTCGACTTGCTCTTTTTAAAAACCTGATCCACCGCCAGGCGCACATTGTCATAGACGGTCAACCAGGGCAGTAGCGAATGGTTCTGAAACACCACCGCCCGATCCGGCCCGGGTTCGGTAACCTCTTTCTCTTCGAGTATCACCCCACCCTCGGTGGCATTGAGCAATCCGGCCACAATATTCAGCACGGTGGATTTACCACAGCCCGAGTGACCGATGAGAGAGATGAACTCCCCCTGAGTGACTTTCAGGTCCACATCGTTGAGCACATTCAACGGACCGTTGTCGGTCGGGAAGGTGATACTGACATGGTCGATATTCAGATAGTTATTCATACTGTTTATCCAATCAATTCATGACACGTCTGAAACACTTAACGCAGTACTGCGTTCTTGTCCCAGCTGAAGCTCCGCTGCAGCATCAACATGCCGCGATCGAGCAGGAAACCGATGAAACCGATCACCAGCACCGCCACCATGATTCTCGCCAGCGAGTCGGAGCTGCCGTTCTGAAACTCGTCCCAGACAAACTTGCCCAGGCCGGGATTCTGCGCCAGCATCTCGGCGGCAATCAGCACCATCCAGCCGATACCCAGTGACAGGCGCAGACCGGTAAAGATCATTGGAATCGCTGAAGGCAGTACGATCTTCACCGTCTTGGTGAAGGCGTTGAGTCGCAATACCCGGCTGACATTGATCAGGTCCTTATCCACTCCGGAGACACCCACCGTGGTGTTGATGATGGTGGGCCAGAGACAACAGAGGGTGACGGTAATCGCCGAGTTGAGAAAAGATTTGGAGAAGAGTGGGTCATCGGTCACATAGAGCGCCGAGACCACCATCGTCACCAGCGGCAACCAGGCGAGTGGCGACACCGGTTTGAAGATCTGGATCAATGGATTGATCGCGGTATAGAGGGTGGCACTCATGCCGCAGACGATACCGATCGGAATGGCAATCAATGAGGCAACCAGAAAGCCTGCCATCACGGTCAGCAGGCTGGTCAGAATCTGATCGAAAAAGGTCTCTTTGCCGGTATATTTTCTCGCTCGCATCCGCTCGATGCGCTCTTCCGGCTGGCCTGCGGCCACGGCCTTGTCGATACGTCCTTGCACACGCTCGTAGAAAGCATCCGCTTTCGCCCGTTCCGCATTATGCTCTTGGTACAATGACTGAGTCTGCTCCCAGACTTTAGCCGGACCGGGCAAAATACCCAGTGAGGTCTCCACATGTTTGGCACCGACACTCCAGAGTCCGAGAAATATCACCAGGGCAATCAGTGGTACCAGCAGCTGTTTGATCAGCTGGGTGAAAGATTGACCGAACTGGTCACTGGCCAGGCGATTCAGTATTGACTCGAACCACGGCAGATTGAAGGTCTTTGATGAGATTGAAGTTGCCATCTTAGTTTTCCTGTTGATAGGCCGGTACTTCTCTGAACCGATTAAGAGCGTCCCTGCTCGACCATGAAAGCTCTACCCGGATCCGGGTGCGGCTCAGCCGCACCCTGTGCCGGTTTAAACCTGTTCGTCCCCCTTCAGTCCGATGCTGAAACTATCGATGTACTCATTGGGTTTGGTGCCATCGAATGTCACCTCATCGATGAATTCGGTCTGAGGTTTGCGATAACCGGTTTCTGTTTTGAAATCGGGGAATTCGTCCGCCTTCAACTTGCCTTCGGCAATCAGGGATTCAGCCGCTTTCTGATAGATGTCCGGGCGATAGACACTCTTCGCCACTTTGTCATACCAGCTGTCGGGTTTCTTTTCCGAGATCTGTCCCCAGCGACGCATCTGGGTCAGGTACCAGACCGCATCCGAGTAGTAAGGATAGGTGGCGTTGTAGCGGAAAAAGACATTGAAGTCGGGAACCGAACGCTTATCACCCTTTTCATACTCGAAGGTGCCGGTCATGGAGTTGGCGATCACTTCATAATCGGCCCCCACATAGTTGGACTGGGAGAGAATCTTCACCGCTTCGGGACGGTTGGCATTGTCGTTCTCATCGAGCCATTTACCGGCACGAATCAATGCTTTCACAACCCGGATGGTGGTATTCGGATACTTCTCGGTGAATGCCTTGGTCATACCGAAAACCTTCTCCGGGTTATCCTTCCAGATCTCATAGTCGGTAATCACCGGCACACCGATCCCTTTGAATACCGCCTGCTGGTTCCACGGTTCACCAACGCAGTAACCGTAAATGGTCCCCGCCTCAAGTGTCGCCGGCATCTGAGGTGGTGGCGTTACTGACAACAGCGCATCGGCCTTCAACTGCCCGGTGATATCCCCTTTGTGAGGCGCGTAATAACCTGGATTGATTCCCCCGGCTGCTAGCCAGTAACGCAACTCATAGTTGTGGGTGGATACCGGAAAGACCATCCCCATCTTGAAGGGCTTGCCATCCTTCTTGTATTGATCGACCACCGGCTTCAGGGCATCCGCCTTGATCGGATGAACCGGTTTGCCATCGGCTTGTTTCGGTACATGGGGTTTCATCTGTTCCCACACCGTATTGGAAACGGTGATGCCGTTACCATTCAGATCCATACTGAACGGGGTGACGATATGCGCCTTGGTACCGAAACCGATGGTCGCAGCCAACGGTTGACCAGCCAGCATATGGGCCCCATCCAGCTGCCCATCGATAACCCCATCGAGCAACACCTTCCAGTTGGCCTGGGCCTCCAGGGTCACATACAGACCCTCGTCCTCGAAGTAACCCTTTTCGTAGGCGATAGCCAACGGCGCCATATCAGTCAATTTAATGAAGCCGAACTTCAGGTCCTCCTTTTCGGGATATCCAATCTCTGCCGACGCCGTACCGCTCGCCAAACCGAGACCGGCGGACAAAGCGACAGCCAACGCCGCCCGTTTCAGGAAACCCCTGCGACTGCTGTTCTTGATGAAACTGCTTGAACTCATGAAAAACACCTCTGGTAAATGTCAAAAAATCTCTATTGGTCCGCAGGCAAAAAAAAAGCGCCCACTCCCAGCCACGATCGAAGATCGTGTGGGAATGGACGCCTTTGTCCTGATCGGCCTGCGTTGACCTGAATTCGTAAACCGGTTGGATACCCGCCATTGGGCTGGTCCGCCATTGGACCAAATTCAACCTTTGCAAACTTATTGCAATCCACATGCCAGATTTCCAGCAGCAGACAGCAGGCGCAGTCACCACAAGTAACTTAGCTGTTGTTTTTTATAAGAGTTAATTGAGTAAAGAGAGAGAGAGGCTGGGCCAATCCAATCACAGAACGATTTATCCAGAGCAAACAATCGAGATGACACGCACTAAAAAAAGTCACCAAGTTTGTGCGAGTGCACAATTTTGGCCCATCGGAGTGCACGCCACAGAATCAACCTGAGAGGATACTGGCTGCCTCGATGATATTCTGCGCCACCTCGGCAATCTTACGATTGGTGTCCATCGCTAGTTTGCGCATCGCCTGATAGGCCTGCTCCTCATTCAGTCCACGCTGTTTCATGATGATCCCCTTGGCCTTATCGATCACCTTACGGTCATTCAGCTGCTGATGGGCTTTTTGCAACTCCGACTCAAGATGGTTGAAATGCTGGAAGCGAGCAACAGCCGCATCGATGATCGGGCGAACCCGGTTGCCCTGCAGACCATCCACCACATAGGCGCTTACCCCGGCCTGTGTGGCGCGGCGGATCGTCCGGTTATTGTCATCCTGGGAGAACATCACCATTGGGCGGGGCACCGTACTCTGTACCGATTCAAGACTCTCCAGTGTATCCCTGCCCGGCGCCTCGATATCGATCAGAATCACATCGGGATTGCACTGCTGCACCGCTGACAACAGATCCCCGTCACCGGAGACACAAGCCACCAGCGCACACTCGATATCGCGCAGTGCAAAATCGATCATCTCCCGCCGGTCGGACTTATCGTCCACCAGCATGACACGCAGCGGTTTGTTTGGTTTCGAATGAGACATGGGGTTCGTGATAGACAATAATCATGCCAAAAAAACCAGAATTTTTGACCGCCATTACAGGATATCTCCTTTCAGCGCATTGAACCCGCTCATTCATTCTGCTAATTTACAGGCAGTTAACCAATCCAAGCCGGAGGGTATGAATGAGTGTAATCGACACCCCCCGGGCAGTTAGCTGACCACCAGCTAATCTCTGCCCGGTTTTATAACCGGGGCCCACGCCCCATCGTGTTATTGTCATCAGAACGATGCGTTTTATGCATCGGGGGCACTCATGTCTAACCATAAATCATTGCACCAACTGGGTTGGTCACCCTCTTTCCAACAACAACTCGCTCTGGAAGAGCTAGAAACATTCACCATCGGACGGGTAATCGCCCAGCATCGCTCCAGACTGGAAGTCGAAACCGAAGCGGGAATTACCCCTCTGTCCATTACCCATTCAATGCCCGCCATGACTGTTGGCGACTGGCTGCTGCTGGAGCGGGAAAACCATTTTCACAGAATGCTGGACCGACTCACTCTGTTCGCCCGCAAGGCGGCCGGCAGTAAGGTCGAGACCCAGCTGATCGCGGCCAATGTGGATACCCTGTTCATCGTCAGCTCACTCAATGAAGAGTTCAATCTGAACCGTATCGAGCGTTATCTCGCAATCGCTGCAGAGGCTGGGGTGGAGCCTGTGGTGGTACTCAGCAAGGCGGACCTTTGCCAGGATCCAGAATCCTATGTTCAACAGATACAGGCGGTTGATCCAATGTTGAGCGTGGTCCCTGTTAACGGGCAACAGAGCGACAGCGTGATCAAGCTGAATCTCTGGTGCACGACCGGTAGAACCGTTGCCCTGCTGGGATCCTCCGGGGTGGGAAAATCGACTCTGGTGAATACACTCCTGGGTGACAACCATCAGGCCACACAGGGGATCCGGCTGGATGACAGCAAGGGACGCCACACCACCACCGGCCGATCGCTGCACTTTATCCCTTCCGGAGGCATCCTGATCGATACCCCGGGGATGAGGGAGTTACAGCTGTATGATTGCGAGCAGGGTATCGAGGAGAGCTTCTCCGATATCACCAGCCTTGCACAGCAATGCCGCTTCAGCGATTGCGCTCACCAGGGTGAGCCAGGTTGTGCTGTTGTGTCAGCCATTGAACAGGGGGAGCTGGATCAACGACGTCTGGTCAACTACCAGAAGCTGATGCGGGAACAGCAGCAGAACAGTGCAACCATCGCACAGAAGCGGGCCAGGGATCGTGCACTCGGACGCTTCTACCGCAGCACATTAAAGGCCTCACAAAAGCTGAAGAAGGGGGCCGATTGATCCGTTTGTCTTCTTAACCCTGAATCGATTGCCCCGGGGCAGAGACTCTCTGCCCCGAGGCATTTGATCAACTGTTGAGCCCGTAAATGCCAGCAGCAAAGCTGGTGATATTTTCGTGATCTTTACGTGAGGATTCACGCATGTTCAATCACTTAAACTGTAGATAGTTCCACTCAAGCAACATTCGTTACAGGCCGAGTTATGAAAAACCGTTCCAATACGCTTCTGATCCTGGCACTGCTGGTTTTGGCTCCCTTTCAAGTCACCCAGGCCAACAGCCAGCAAGATCATCTCGAGAGTATCGTTCTGGGAATGGGCTGCTTCTGGGGTGCGGAGAAGAGAATGTCGGCTCTGCCGGGGGTTGTCGATGTGGAGAGTGGTTATGCGAATGGTGAAATCGAGGCAAGCTACCGCAAAATACTCAGTCACGAATCCCTGCGTAAGCTGGGGCTGACCGATAAGCGCAACCATACCGAGGTGGTAAAAATCACTTTTGATACCAACAGAACCAGTCTGGAAGCGGTATTGATCGGTTTTTGGCAAAACCATGATCCGACCCAGGGTGACCGACAGGGGAACGATGTGGGTTCTAACTATCGTAGTGCGATCTATACCCACAACGATGAACAGACCACCACGGCGGTTAAAACCCGCGATATCTACCAACAGGCCCTGCTGGCAAAGAAGTTTGGCAGGATAACCACTGAGATCGCCCCGCTCACCAGCTATACTGCGGCAGAAACCTACCACCAGGATTACCTTGTCAAGAATCCTAATGGTTATTGTGGCCTGGGTGGTACAGGTGTCATCTATCCGGACAGTCAGGACAGCCATCTGCAACGACCATCAACGACCGCCACGCTGGATGGTGCAAAACTTGATCCACAACAACAGCTGGTGGTTTTCGAAGCGGAAGAGTGCATCTACTGCCAACAGTTCAAGGCTGACATTCTTGACCACTGGCAGGCCGAGGTGGAAATTGCCAGCACCCTGTCGAGACAACCACCTGCTGGCTGGAAAATGCAGAAGAGTCTGATCGCCACCCCCACCATTGTGCTGTTTGAGCAGGGCAATGAGGTCTCCCGGTTTATCGGCTACAACGGCAACATGAACGAGTTCTGGCAATGGTTTGACAGCCAACGCATGCGACCGGAAGCTTCAAATATCGTCAGTTCGATGGAGGCTGGGAGCGCTCAAAACTCACTCTTTTAATTCCCCCTTGAGGGTCAGTAGGGGGGCTTTCAACAATGCTCTACAAGTTCCCAGCCGACCGAACAAATCAAATATTATAACCATATTTATCTATCAGTTACAGAAACCTCACCACCCTGAAGCCAGTCGGAATGTTAGTGGATTCGCTTAACTCACCAGTCGTTGATCAGACTAAAGATTTGGCCATAAAGGCCGCTACAGGAAAGTGAATCCCAACTGTGAATTTCAGGAGTTGAGTTATGGACATTGCCGGTGTCAGCACTTCCGCAGTCAGCATGGTTGCTAATGCAGGAACAGAGACTAGTGTGGCCATGCAGAAAAAAGTCATGGAGATGCAGGAACAGATTGCCGTGCAGATGGTTCAGTCTGTGGAGCAGAGTGCACCGAAAGCCAACCCATCTTCCTCCCTTGGAAATAACATCGATGTAAAAGTCTAGCTACGCAGCAGTATCGTCGAAAGCTGGACCCACAGAATCAGCTCCTCAGATGTACCAGGAGCTGATTTTTTTGTGCAGAATAAAATCCAGGCTCTTTTATATGCCGCGATGGACACCAAACACCGTAACAAATCGTTAACAGCATGATTGGCAAATCAGTTACGACTGTAAGGTGGTCAGTCTAGCCTGTTGGCCGTTGTTCTCTGCGAATTCGATAAACTGTTTACCGTTCATTGGCTTGGAGAACAGAAAACCCTGACCTTCATCACAACCTTCCTTGCGAAGAAAATCCTGTTGATCGGAATACTCGATCCCTTCGGCAATTACGACCTTGCTGAGGGTACGACCCAGAGCAATAATGGTTCTCGAGATCTCCGCACTCTGTTCATCCTGGCAAATCGTGGTGACAAAACTACGATCAATTTTCAATTTATCAACCGGCAGGGTGGCCAGTTGAGCCAACGATGAATAGCCGGTACCGAAATCATCAATCGCGATATTGACCCCCATGCTTTGCAGCTCGACAAGCGAGTTGATCGACTTTTCGCTGTCACGCATCAATATGTTTTCCGTAACCTCAAGCTCCAACAGATCCGTAGGCAGACCGGTTTTCAGCAGAATACGCTTCACGGTTTCCAGAAAGTCATCACTTTGCAATTGAATGCCTGAAAGGTTGACGGCCATTCTGCCAATATCAAGACCTTGAGACCGCCAATCCTGTGCCGTGTTACAAGCCTGCAACAACACCCACTCACCAATCCCTCTGATCTGCCCCGTCTCTTCCGCTATGGGTATGAATTCTTCCGGAGGTATCTCTCCCAGTTGTGGGTGCCTCCAGCGCACCAGTGCTTCAGCGCCTTTAATCGACCCGGATGAGAGATCGATCTTGGGTTGATACAGAACCGAAAACTGCTGCTTGCTGAGGGCCTGACGAAGGCCAGAATCAATGGTGTAGTGTTGTAACGCCTTTTCACTCAACTCTTCGGTATAAAACTGAAAACCACCTCGATCGATGTTCTTCGCTTTATACATAGCTGCATCAGCATTTTTCAGCAGACTGGCCGCGTCTCCCCCATCGTTTGGATAGACCGAAATACCGATACTGCTACTGATATAGAAATCGTGACCACCGACCACAAAACTTTTTTCGAAACTGCTTTTGATCTTACCCGCCATCAGCGCCGCATGATGAGAATGGTGAACATTCTCCACCAATACGGCGAACTCATCACCACCCAGTCTCGCCAGCGTGTCATCCTCCCTGACAACCATTTTCAATCGCTCCGCAATCATTTTCAATACATGATCACCTGCCGGATGACCAAAACTGTCATTGATATTTTTAAACCGGTCCAGGTCCAAAAAAAGAATACATAATTTCAGGCCGGTATGTTTGGATTGGGAGATTGCATGACTGATTCTGTCATTGAACAGTATACGGTTGGGCAGTTTGGTCAGCCTGTCGTAGTAGGCCAGCTTCTTTATTTTGTTTTCCGCTTTGACCCGCTCTGTGATATCGATATGCACACCGGTCAGGCGAATCAACTTACCTTGCTCATCAAGCGTCGGTGTCGCTCTTGCCAGAATACCCCGGTAACCGCCACTTTTATTGAGTAAACGGAATTCCGCTTCCCAATGTCCTCTGGGGTGAGTCAGATAGGTATCAAACTTTTCCAAAATCACATTTCGGTCATCGGGATGCAGCAGTTTTTTCCAGGTATCCAGTTCACTCTTTAATTCGTGATCCTTATAACCCAACTGTGCCTTCCAACGCGGAGAGAGATAGAGATCATCTTTCTGCAGATCCAACTCCCAGTAACCATCCAGAGAGGTCTCCAGAACATTGTCAAACTGCTGTTCAGCATTCTTTAAGGCATGCTCCATACTTTCCAAATGCTGAGTTCCATTCAACAACTCCTTCTGTAGAAACTGGTGTTCAAACGACAGATGGATACTTTCAATGTACTGGGTATAAAAGCGTCTTGCGACAAACAGCATGCCGATGGCAAACAACAGCAGCAGTACAGCAAGTACCGAGGTGAAGATTTCCCCACTGGAAACCAGATCCAGCTCCAGGGGAAGCAGCAAGGGAATAAGAAACACCACATAGACTTCAAGCACTGCGGCATAAGCCGTAATACTGAAGGCTGCCAAACCGGTCAGCAGCATCACCAGCATCACTTGGTGAGAAGTTGCCCAGTTCGGATCATAGGCGAGACTCAGCAAGCCCCAGATCAGACCGCTGAAAAATGTAAGAATAAGATGCCTACGCAGCCAGATACTGAGAATTGCCTGAGCTTTGTTAATCCGTTTGAAACGGTGAAGCAGATAGAGCCTGGCAAGGTTCACTCCAACCAGTGACACACCCCAGAACATCAGCCAGGGAGTTTCGATCACAAATGAAAAATATATCCAGGCAAATATGCCAACGGCTATTCCTGAGGCCACCACCGTGCCACTGTAGGAAAAGAGCAGATCGATCTGCTTGTCTAAAACCGCTTGCTTTATCGATTTCATATTCCGTTTAGACTGTTCTCAGACTCTCCCGTCAATCCCCGGTATTGTACACACCGGTGTATAAAAAACTAATTCCGAAAATAATAGTGATAAGTATTAGGGCCTGTTAACACTAATCCAATGCGCCCTCCGGGTTGCGCCTGAAAAAGCGCCACTCGGCGCATTGGATTAGTGTTAACAGGCCCTAACCCGATTCCGGAGAAAACCCCTTACGCAGGCTGTTTTCAGTAATATTTTTTGCCTGTAGAAACTGCAGTAAATAGTCAGGACCACCCGCTTTAAAGCCTGTACCACTCAATCTGAAGCCACCAAAGGGTTGGCGATACACGTTGGCTCTGGTTATCTTTCGATTCAGGTAGAGATTGCCGACAGCGAATTTCTGTTTCGCCAATCTCAGGTTTTCAGGTGACCGACTGTATACCCCGCCGGTCAGTCCATAGTCACTGTCATTGGCAATATCTATCGCCTCAATAAAGTTCTTAGCCTTTAATACAGCCACCACCGGAGCAAACAGCTCTTGCTGCGCCAGCGGCGAATCCTCCAGAACATCACTGAATATCATTGGTGGCAAATAGTGACCCCTCAGAGAGGTGGGCAGCTCAACCTTGGAGACACATGAGGCAGTCAATTCACACTCAGCCAGCTTCTCAACAATTCGCCGCCTGGCAGCTTCAGAGATCACCGGACCCATTGTCACTCCAGGCCACGCCGGATCACCGATCCGGAGACTCTCGACCGCATCGACCAATCTTGCAACAAGCAGATCGTGAATACCCTCAACACAAATCACCCGTGAACAGGCACTGCATTTCTGTCCCTGGTAACCAAAGGCCGATTCGATCACCCCTTTTACCGCCTCATCCAGATCCGCATCCTGATCTATGATGATGGCATTTTTTCCACCCATTTCAGCGATCACTTTTTTAATCTGACGCTGGGACTCTGAAAGCCCGGTCACAACGTTTAACAAGTGCAGTCCGACCTCTTTGGATCCGGTAAAGGCGACAAAATTGGTTCTTGGATCACGCACCATGGCCTCGCCAATCACGGCGCCACTACCTGGAAGATAGTTCACAACACCTTCAGGCATACCAATCTCTTGCAAAAGTTTACAGAAATGCCACGCCACAATTGGCGTCTCTGAAGCGGGTTTCAAGACTACACTGTTGCCGCATACGATTGCTGCAGCAACCATTCCAACGGGGATGGCCAATGGAAAATTCCACGGCGGAAGGATGACTCCGACCCCCAGTGGTAGATATTCGTGAGTATTGATCTCACCTGGCATATTGGGCTGTTCGATGGTGTCGAAACGACGGGAGGTTTTTGCGTAGTAGTTAAGAAAATCGATCGCTTCTGCGACATCCGCATTGGCCTCCTGCCACCCTTTACCCGCCTCTTTGACCTCCCAGGCGGCAAATTCATCCTGATGTTCGATCAACTTCGATGCCGCCGCCTGAAGCAGATCGGCCCTGTGACTGAAAGTTTTCAGTCCCCATTCACGCTGCGCTTCGACCGCTCTCTGCAGCGCCACTTCCGCATCATCCTCACCAGCCCGAACCACACGTCCGACCAGCTCATCCGGTTTCGCGGGATTGGTGGATTCAAGAAAAACTTCTTCGATCACCAAATGGCCAGTCAGTAACAGTGGATAGGTCTTACCCAGCTTCTGTTCAACCGTTGCCAATGCAGCGGAAAAGTTTTCACGCTCTGACTGTTGAGTAAATCTGTGCAGTGGATAATTGGTGAACTCCGCCTCAAACTCTGAGCGCCGATTCTCACCAATCACCGGAGGAGCGAGGACTCTCTCAACATCCGCACTCTCCAACACCGGCAGTATCGATTGGTCCGATGTGTTTTCGAGCAGCCGACGAACCAGATAGGCAATACCCGGTAGCAGTTCACCATAAGGCATGTAGAGTCTCAGTTTCAGGCCGCGCTCTGTAACCAGACCCTCGAGCTCATCAGACATACCGTACAACATCTGAAACTCATAACTGTCCGGCGAACGCTGCGTCTGATCGGCCAATACAACGGCACAGGCAAGGCTGCGGATATTATGGGTTGCTACCGCAGGATAGATCAGTGGCGATGCAAAAAGCCGTTTTAAACAACGTTCATAGCAAGCATCCGTTTCAGCTTTCGTCTGCCACACCGGCACACTCCAGCCCTGCTGCCGTGCCATCACGGTCTCCATATCCCAATAGGCGCCGCGAACCAGTCTGACAGAGACGGGCGTACCACGTTGCTTGACCCATTCGAGCAGTTCGGTCAAATCCTCGTCACTCTCTTTGAGATACGCCTGCAAGACAACACCAAACCCCTGCCACTCCCGATAGGATGGCTGCATCGCGAGATGCTTGAACACTCTGAGTATTATCGCTTTGTAGTCATACTGCTCCATATCGAGGCAAAGGCTTATCCCAGCACCCATTGCCGCATCACAGATTGGTTTCAACCGCTCTGACAGAATCGCAACGGCGCCATCCGTATCGACCGGTGTGATTTGTGAATAAAGGGATGAGAGTTTGAGTGAAAGATTCAGATCATCAAACCCATGACTGGAGAACTGTTGGATCAGATCAAGGTAGGCCTGCTGATAGGCAAACGCCTCTTTTTCACTGACGCTCTCCTCTCCGAGAAGATCAAGACTGGTATAGATGCCCCGGCGCTGTAGCCCGGATATGGAATCAATGATCTCAGCTGCGGTTTCACCGCCGATGAATCGATGCGCAACACCTTTCACAGCGGCCCTGATCACCGGCGCTATGAAACCTGGTATGGAATGGAGGGAGATCCGTTTGATTCCCCAACTGATCAGCGCGGGGAGACTATCCGGGTCCACTTCACCAAAATATGCCTTGAAATGTCTGACCAGGGTTTTGTCATCATTCAGCATCGGCACGGCATCGATAAATCTCAATGCCTGGGTGCGCAAATGATGATCGGCAATCAACTGGGGAAGTAATCGATCGATCCAGCCGGTTCGATTCGCCCCTTCCTTGAGCTGACGCTGTTGCCACATCTGACGGCCAACCTGTTGAATCTCGTCATCAAACGACTTACTCACCATCAACTCCTGTCACCTAAATCGTTAGTTCGAAACGGCTATGAGACGCACCTTTACACCAATCCCAATAGATCACGGGTTGACGCAGCTGATACTCAATCTTCAGGGCTTGTCGTTACAAATCCAAACTGTCTTAACCAAGCGGGGGTTCTCTCAGTTAATTATCAAATGGCAAAAGATTCAGATATCGAACTCTCTTTATAGTTTTATTGTAAACCCTGGATCAGAAGAGGCGATGATGGCAGTGAGGGAGACCGCTCAATAAACAACCGAAGCGATAGAAATAACTCGATTCTGATTTATTGATCCATGGCATATCAATCGTCTGTATTCAGTCTAAAATTGCATTAGATATTAGTAATAGCTTAATTAACCAAGTAACTAGGAGCTTGACTATCATGAAGATCCGCAGACTGGTTGCCTTCACATTGCTTACGTTAACCGCCGGTACGGCAATGGCCCACCACGACACACCTTCAGTGGCGCATCTTCTTGAGCACCTGATGCTTGTGTTAGCGATCGGATTACCACTTTTTTTTGGTATCAAACACCTCCTGAAATCAAAAAAAAGTAAATAGACGAATAAACAGTCAAAGTTCACGATCTGTTGAAATTATTGTTACAGCCTATCAACAGAAAAATTACATAGATTCAATTTATCCATACAGGAATGAGGTACTGTTCTTAGTACCCCCCAATCTTTAGTTACCACTCAATTGTGAGACCTGTCTCTGCCCGGATTGTGTTGTGAAATCGACGCTTTGTGGACACATCCCGACAATAATTCACTGCACTGCAGTTCTGCCTTACAGAAGTTTTATAACAGATTGCAGTGCATCAACCCTCTGCGAGCAGATAACGGATCGCTTCAAGAATCATCACCGAGGGAGTTTGGTGGGGCAGCAGGAAGCGCAACTCACCCTGTGGTGAAATCAGATAGGTCGTCGCTGAGTGGTCAACCGCATAGGCGAATGCTGAGGCCTCCAGTTTCACTTCCACATATTGTGCACCATAGAGCTTGGCCACATTGGCGATCTCACTTTCACTGCCGGTGATACCGATCAGATTGGGGTGGAAATAGCTGACATACTCATCCAGGGCCTGAAAAGTGTCGCGCTTGGGATCGACACTGATAAATACTCCCTGGACCTGCTGCAACTCCTCATCGCTGAGCTCATTCAATGCCTGGGATAACAGCGCCAGGGAGGAGGGACAGACATCCGGACACTTGGTGTAACCAAAAAACAGCAGAACCACCTTGCCTCTCAGCTGCTGCAAAGAGAACTCACCCTGGCTCGATTGCAGGGTGAAATCACCACCCAGCTGATCACCATGCAGATCAAGCACCCGGTCCTGCTCGACCCGCTTAGCCGACCAGGTCGATGAAACCGACATAATCAGTGCTAACAGAATCAGGAATTTCCGAAACATAGCTCCCCGTGGTCCAATTGATATTGATTCATGAACTGCCCCTGCCGAGCTCTTTCTGAAGCAAGACATAGTCCTTCATCGCCCAGCATGCAAGCCAGCCTATGACCCTCCTTCCTGTAGCATCTCTGTTTTGAGCTGAAGATCAAATTCAAAACAATTTTCAGGTCAAATCGGGAAATTAATTCCTTATACAACGTACAATTAATTTTTTTTGACTACTCTTTACCCTACCAAAATACCCTGTCATTCGAAGGAAGCTTATGATAGTGACCCTTAAACCGAGAAGAGGCCCGTTTTGCGTAATAAAATCATTAGCTTATTGATACTAACCCTACTCTATGTCCCGGCACAGGCGGTGGAACTCTCCTGGGTCGGCTGCGGTATCACCCGGAATGCCTTCATGGCCGATCTGGCAAATGCCTACTATGAGAAGACCGGCGTCAATATCAATATCTCCGGTGGCGGCGCCACCAAAGGGATCCGTGCCATCACCAGCAAACAGGCCGATATCGGGGGCGCCTGTCGCTTCACCCTGGACATGTCCCGGGAAGAGGCGGCAGCCACCATGGTCCCGGTTGCCTGGGACGCGCTGGTGGTTGTGGTACACAAATCCAATCCCATCGAGTCGATCAGCCTCTCTCAGCTGCGCAGTCTCTACCAGGGCAAGATCACCAACTGGTCTCAACTCGGTGGCAAAAAACAGCCATTGGAGCTGCTGATCCGCCAGGGAAAAATCTCCGGTGTTGGCTACACCCTGCGCAAGCACCTGTTCGAGGACCCGAAAGCGGTGTTTATCGGCCACCAGGAGTTCCCCTCTTCAGGACCACTGGAGAAGAACGTCGAAGTGAATCCCAATGCGATTGCAGTCACCGGTGTCGCCAGTGCCTACAAACGGGATTTCAAGATCCTCAAACTCGAAGACCGGGATCCAAGCTTTGAAAACATCCGCACCGGCGACTACCTGCTCTATCGCCCGCTCTACCTGGTACTCAGTAAAAGCTCCCCCAACAGCAAGGAATCGGACCGTTTTATCCAATTCGCTCTGGGCCCCAAGGGCCGTGAGATTATTCGCAACAACCAGGTGGTGCCCTATTTTGATGGCATGCTGCTGTTGCAGAAGCGATTCGATGACTGGAAGCGGTTTATCCGCGAGTCTCTGGCGCAAAACTGACTCAGTGTGGGTGCACCGCTTTGATCTGCTTGGAAGAGACTCGACATTGGTCGAGTCGAGGTTGTCGCATACTCAACAAAGCCCGCTTGAAGACGAAACCACAACCAGCTTAGTCTTTGTAATCATTAACAATTCCAAATCATGATCTGATTGGCACCAAGATTGCTCACTGGCATTAACCACAATTTAATTGGAGTTAAACCATGCCACTGCAGCAATTCAAAGAAGAGGGCCTGCTCTTCAATAGCAACTTCCTGGATCAGACTTCCACCTCAGGGCTCTACGCCTATCGCGGCGAACTGGTGCTGGTCGAAGGGGAGATTGCCGATGAAAAAGGTCACACAAAACCCCCTGTCGAAGTGATGCGTGGCGCAGTGCTGCTTGGCGACGAGAAATTGAAACTGCTGGTCGGCGCCATCGACGACGTCACTTCGATCAACACCCTAATCGAAAAATATCAGGATCTCTTTTCACCGGAGATGAAGGCGCTGCTCTATGTGGTGAATATCGAATCACCGGCCCAGGTGGAGATCGAGGGCATCACCTTTGTGCTGATTCCTCTGGTTCAGGGCGTACCCTGGAACGAGGTTATCGATGAGCTGGCCCTGGAAAAGAGCGACTTCAAGGGGCAGTCATCCGCCGACAAGCTGGTTACCCTGCTGGATGAGTTGAAGCGCTACAAACCGAAATATCCCGCCGCACCACTTGATGATGTCATCGCAGGCGCCACAGATGTAAAGAGAGAGGGCTGGGGCGCCGTTTAAACCAAATCCCGCGTTCGCCTGGTGGGGCTCAGCCCCACCTCCCCCCTTTCAGTTACACAAAATCACATTTGTCTTTTAGCCCTTTTTACTCGAAAATTCTCAGAACTTAGTCGCTCCCCCTGGCCTTGAGCCACCACTAACTAGCATCAACTGAACTGATTCCGTGCCTGACCGTAGACTCTCCATCGCCCCCATGCTGGACTGGACCGATCGATACTGCCGCTATTTCCTGCGCCTGATCTCCAGCCATGTGCTTCTCTATACGGAGATGGTGACCACCGGCGCCATACTGCACGGCAATCGCGCCCGTTTTCTCGACTTCGACAACAGCGAACATCCGCTGGCACTGCAGCTGGGTGGCAGTGAGCCCGAGGCGCTGGCCCAGTGCGCCAAGCTGGCAGAACAGTGGGGATACGATGAGATCAATCTGAATGTGGGCTGCCCCTCCGACCGGGTCCAGTCAGGCCGCTTCGGCGCCTGTCTGATGCTGACCCCGGAGTTGGTCGCGGATTGCGTCAAGGCGATGCGCGATCAGGTCGCGGTCGATGTCACGATAAAACACCGCATCGGCGTGGACGACCAGGACAGCTACCAGGCGCTTTGTGAGTTTGTCGGCAAGGTCTCAGAAGCCGGCTGCCACACTTTTATCGTGCATGCGCGCAAAGCCTGGTTGCAGGGATTAAGTCCTAAGGAGAACCGAGAGATCCCTCCTCTGCACTATGAGACAGTGCATCAGCTAAAGCAGGATTTCCCTGCTCTGGAGATCATCATCAATGGCGGCATCACCACCCTGGAACAGGTCGAGCAGAACCTTGAGCATGTGGATGGAGTGATGATCGGCCGGGAGGCTTACCATAATCCGTGGATCCTCTCTCAGGCGGACAGTCTGATTTATGGTTCTGAGGGAAGCCCATCAAGCCGTCACCAGATCATTGAGTCGATGATCCCCTATATCGATCAGGAGCTCTCAGCGGGCACTCCGATCAACCGGATCACCCGCCATATCCTGGGACTGTTTCAAGGCCTGCCAGGGGCTAAGAAGTGGCGCCGGATGCTCAGCGAAGAGGCGCATAAAGCCGGTGCCGACAGCAGCCTGATCCTGCGTGCCGCCGCTCAGGTTATTGAGTAGATGCGTTTTTTGTGTACTTGGTGGGGCATGGCCCCGCCCTACACCCTGAACTCAATGGTAGTTTTTAGACCGCAAATGGAACTGTTGCGACTACCGGCTTAACGGTTTGATGGTATTGCCGAGCCCCGGTGTGAGGCCCTGATGCGCAATTCAAAAACAATGCCTTGAAGTAAGGAGCAGCATAACTCCACCTTGGCTCGAATATATGGGGTGAGACACTGAGTTTGATTTTTCAGGATCCCGGTATGCGCCCACTGCTGTCCGGAAAAAATCAGTGCGACTGTATTTAATCCAAGCGTATTTGGTGGGGCCATGCCCCACCAAGCAGGGTTTGAGTAAGCACCATTCAGGTCTGTTCCATATGGCCTTTAGGCTTATCTCTTATAGGCGTTCATTTGCGGACTAAAAATACCTTCAATCTTCTTTACTGGCGGCAACTCTCAGGCGCAGCGCGTTGAGCTTGATGAAGCCCTCCGCATCTTGCTGGTTGTAGGCGCCCGCATCGTCTTCAAAGGTGGCGATCGACTCGTCGAACAGGCTGTTGGTTTCAGACTTGCGACCGACGATGCCGACATTGCCTTTGTAGAGTTTGAGCCGTACCACACCGTTCACCACGGACTGGGTCTTGTCGATGGCGGCCTGCAGCATCTCCCGCTCCGGGGCGAACCAGTAGCCGTTGTAGATCAGTTTGGCATAGCGGGGCATCAGCTCATCTTTCATGTGGGCCGCTTCCCGATCCAGGGTCAGTGACTCCATCGCCCGATGGGCCTTCAGCAGGATGGTGCCGCCGGGGGTCTCGTAGCAGCCCCGTGACTTCATGCCCACATAGCGGTTCTCCACGATGTCCGCCCGACCGATGCCGTTGGCGCCACCCAGCTGATTCAGCTTGAGCAGCAGTGCTGCGGGTGAGAGACGCTCACCGTCGATGGAGACCGGGTCACCCTGTTCAAAACCGATTTCGATGGTGGTTGCCTGATCCGGCGCCTCCTCGGGTGAGACCGACCAGCGCCACATCTCATTGCCCGGCTCGGTCCAGGGATCTTCCAGATCGTAGCCCTCGTAGGAGATGTGCAGCAGATTGGCGTCCATTGAGTAGGGGGACTTCTTGCCCTCGCGCTTCATTTCGATGGAGATGCCGTGATCCTCCGCGTAGGCGAGGAGTTTTTCACGGGAATTGAGATCCCACTCCCGCCAGGGGGCGATGATCTTGATATCCGGGCGCAGCGCATAGGCGCCAAGCTCGAAGCGGACCTGATCGTTACCTTTACCTGTGGCCCCATGGGAGATGGCATCCGCGCCGGTCTCATTGGCGATTTCGATCAGCCGCTTGGCGATCAGCGGGCGGGCAATGGAGGTGCCGAGCAGATACTCACCCTCATAGATTGCATTGGCGCGAAACATGGGGAAGACGTAGTCACGCACGAACTCTTCGGTCAGATCCTCGATATAGATCTCTTTGATACCGGCGGCTTCAGCCTTGGATCGAACCGGCTCGACCTCTTCACCCTGACCAACATCGGCAGTGAAGGTCACCACCTCACACTGATACTCATCCTGCAGCCATTTGACGATGATCGAGGTATCAAGACCGCCTGAGTAGGCCAGTACGACCTTTTTAACATCCGCTTTGGACATCCGGAATCTCCCACAAAAGAAGCTTGGAAAACCCGCCATTATAGACGATTCTGCGCCAGATCAAATCCATTCCGGCCAGGTTTTATTGGACTAACAGGATAATGAGTGACTGGATGGCGTCTCTGCAGCAGGCGGGGAGTCAGACTGGCCCGGCTCAAAGATAACCGGGCCAGAATCAGCAAGGATCAGTTTTTCGACTTGTCGACGATCTTTTTGATCCAAGGCATCATGCCGCGCAGACGCTCACCGACCTGCTCGATCGGGTGCTCTTCATTGAGTCGACGATAGGCGGTCATTGAGGGGTAACCCAAGGCGCCTTCAGAGACGAAGTTTTTGGCATATTCACCAGTCTGGATATTATGCAGCGCCTCTCTCATCGCCCAGCGGCTCTCGTCGTTGATCACCTTGGGGCCAGTTACGTACTCACCATACTCCGCATTGTTGGAGATGGAGTAGTTCATGTTGGCGATACCGCCTTCGTACATCAGGTCGACGATCAGCTTCAGCTCGTGCAGACATTCGAAGTAGGCCATTTCCGGGGCGTAACCAGCCTCGGTCAGGGTTTCGAAGCCGGCCTTCACCAACTCAACCGCACCACCGCAGAGTACTGCCTGCTCACCGAACAGATCGGTTTCGGTCTCATCCTTGAATGTGGTCTCGATAATACCGGTACGGCCACCGCCGATGGCGGAAGCGTAGGAGAGAGCGGTATCCATCGCGGTGCCGGTGGCATCCTGATAGACAGCGACCAGATCCGGAATACCGCCGCCTTTGACGTACTCACTGCGAACGGTGTGTCCTGGCGCTTTCGGCGCGATCATGATCACATCCAGATCCTCACGGGGCACGACCTGGTTATAGTGGATGGCAAAGCCATGGGCAAAGGCCAGGGCAGCGGAATCCTTGATGTTGGGCTCGATCTGGTTGCGATAGAGGTCAGCCTGAAACTCATCGGGTGCCAGGATCATCACGATATCCGCAGCCTTCACCGCCTCTTCGATCGATTTTACGGTCAGCCCGGCGTTACCGGCCTTGATCGCCGAAGGAGAGCCTTCACGCAGACCAACGATGACATTGACACCGGAATCCTGCAGATTGTTGGCATGGGCATGCCCCTGAGAACCGTAACCGATGATGGAGACTGTTTTTCCCTTGATGATGTTGAGATCACAGTCTTTGTCGTAATAAACATTGATAGCCATGTTGTTTCCTTCGGAAAATTTCAAATTAATTGGGTTAGATTTATAACGGGCCGATTGTGCCAGAGTCCATCATTCACCGGTAGGCTGCCGGTCGATCATCCCGGACCAGCAACAGTTTCCCCCGGCGCAGATCGATCCGTTTACAGACTCAAGCCTTTTGGACCGCGACCGATGCCGGAAGGGCCGGTTCGCACCACTTCGATGATCAGCTCTTCGTTCACCGCCTCGATGAAGGCGTTAAGTTTACTGGCCGCACCGGTCAGTTCAACGGTGTAGCTGGTGTCGGTGACATCGATGATCTTGCCGCGGAAGATATCGACCAGTCGTTTGATCTCCTCCCGCTGGGTGCGCTCAGCACGCAGTTTGATCATCATCATCTCCCGCTCGAGATGACCGCCTTCGGTGAGATCAACCAACTTCACCACATCCACCAGCTTGTTCAGCTGTTTGGTGATCTGCTCGATGATCTCATCACTGCCACTGGTGACCAGGGTCATGCGGGACAGACTCAGATCCTCAGTCGGCGCCACGGTGAGGGACTCGATATTGTAGCCCCGGGCGGTAAACAGATTGGCCACCCGCGCCAGTGCACCGGACTCGTTCTCCATCAGAATAGATATGATATGCCTCATCAGACCAACTCACTCCCAGGTGACAGATACATCTCGTGATGCCCCTTGCCCGCCGCAATCATCGGGTAGACATTTTCAGACGGGTCGACCACCACATCCAGGAACACCAGACGGTCTTTATGGGAGAAGGCCTCTTTCATGGCCCCTTCCAGATCCTCCGACTTCTCGACACGCATGCCGATATGTCCATAGGACTCGGTCAGCTTGACGAAATCCGGTGTCACGCTCATCCCCGACTGGGAGTAGCGACTGTCGTAGAAGAACTCCTGCCACTGACGAACCATACCCATGTAACCATTGTTCAACAAAATGATCTTGATCGGCAGATCGTACTGCAGACAGGTGGCAAGCTCCTGGATGCACATCTGAATACTCGACTCACCAGTGACCACCGCCACTTCCGCCTTGGGATGGGCCATCTGTACACCGATCGCCGCCGGCAGACCGAAGCCCATGGTGCCCAGACCACCGGAGTTGATCCAGCGACGGGGTTTGTCGAAGCGATAGAACTGAGCGGCGAACATCTGGTGCTGCCCCACATCGGAGGTCACATAGGCATCGCCCTTGGTCACCTTGTGCAGCATCTCAACCGCCTGCTGGGGTTTGATCAGCTCGCTCTTTTTGTCGTACTTCATGCAGTCCATGGCGCGCCATTTGTCGATCTGCTTCCACCACTTTTTCAGCGCCTGCTGTTTCGGCTTCTTGTCACCCTCATTGACCACCTTGAGCATATCCTTCAGCACCTGCTTGACCGGTCCGACAATCGGCACATCGACCCGCACATTCTTGGATATGGAGGATGGATCTATATCCGCATGGATGATCGTCGCATCGGGACAGAACTGCTTGACGTGGCCGGTGACCCGGTCATCGAAGCGAGCGCCGACCGCGATCAACACATCGGTCTCATGCATCGCCATGTTGGCCTCATAGGTACCATGCATCCCCAGCATGCCGAGAAAGTTCTTGCCGCTGCCTGGGTAGGCGCCCAGTCCCATCAGGGTCTGGGTAATCGGGAAACCGAGGGTATCCACCAGGTCGGTGAGCGGCTTGGCCGCATCGTCCAGCACCACACCGCCACCGGTATAGAAGACCGGGCGTTCCGCTTCCATCAGAATCTTGACCGCCTTCTTGATCTGCCCCAGATGCCCCTTCACCACCGGATTGTAGGAACGCATCTTCACTTTGTTCGGATAGTGGTAGGGGATCTTGATGCCGGGGTCGGTAATGTCCTTGGGGATATCGATGACCACGGGACCAGGTCGCCCGGTGGTCGCGATATAGAACGCCTTTTTAATGGTATCCGCAAGATCCTCCAGCCGCTTGACCAGAAAATTGTGCTTCACACAGGGGCGTGTGATACCAACCGTATCAACCTCCTGAAAGGCATCACTGCCGATCACCGGTGTCGGCACCTGTCCGGTCAACACCACCATTGGAATGGAATCCATAAAGGCAGTGGCAACGCCGGTGACTACATTGGTCGCGCCCGGTCCTGAGGTTACCAGTACCACACCGGGCTTGCCGGTGGCACGGGCATAGCCGTCCGCGGCATGTCCGGCAGCCTGTTCATGACGTACCAGAATATGCTTCAGCTCTTTCTGTTTGAAGAATGCATCATAGATATGCAGAACGGCCCCGCCTGGGTAACCGAAAACATGCTCTACGCCTTCATCTTTCAAACATTGAACGATGATCTCGCCACCGCTTAGTTCCACGTGATGCCTCCAGTTGCGCCGATTTGACCGTCGAGCGCAAAAACAATATCGAAACAGTGCAAAATACTAATACTCCACTAACAGGTCAAGCGGATATACCCCTGTCATGTTGTGATTTCACTGATTGTGGCTTGCCATCAGCCACCCATGCCCCATAATATCAATCAATCTTGCAACCGGATTGATAGGGAACCTGCAGTGCAATCAAGAATCCTCCTCATGCTTCTGTTACTGATTTCTACCGCAATATCCGCAGAAACCTACCGCTGGGTAAACGAGGATGGTGTCGTCACCTACTCTCAAACGCCCCCTCCGGAGGGTAAAGCCGATGTGGTCAAGACCTACAGCGCCCCCTCCAGCGATGCGGCGGCGGCCAAACAGCGTTTACAGAAGTTACGCCAGGATCTGGCAGACCGGGAAGAGGACAGAGCCCTGAAAAAGGCTGAACAGAAGGAGAGTCAGGAGAGCCGGAAGCTGCGCGAAGAGAACTGCAAGGCGGCCAGGTCAAATCTACAGACCCTGAAGAGCCTGGGTAACCGTCTCTATAAAGCCGGCGACGAGTATCTGCGACTCTCGGATGAGCAGAAGCAGGAGCGGATTGAGAAAGCGCAACAACAGATCGAAGAGTATTGTAAATAGACCGATATGCCACTACTCAGAATCACCACCAATCGAGCCGTCGATGATGAGCAACTGAAAGAGGTGCTGAAAATCGCCTCGGCAACAGTCGCCGAGATGCTGGGAAAGCCGGAGCGTTATGTGATGATCGACTTCGTCCACAATCCTCACATGATATTCAGCGGTAACAGCGCCAGCACTGCCTACCTGGAACTGAAAAGCATCGGACTTCCCGGGGATCGCACCGGGGATTTCTCCAAGCTGCTCTGCCTACTGATGCAACAGCAGCTGCACATCCCGGAAGACAGAGTCTATATCGAATTCAGCTCCGCAGAGCGCCATCTGTGGGGATGGGATTCAGCAACATTCTAATGGGCCACCGATAGACCCACCATTCGAGCGAACGAGCATTGCTCTGTGGCAGGCGTAAATTCGATTCGCGGCGAATGAACGCGAAGCACCACGAACCCTCGTCAATCAGAACGCAGGTCTCGATAATTTCGACCCAAGCCATCCGGCACAGAGTGGCTCCAGCATTGAGAAATCTGCCAGATCAGGCTCAGCTCACAGGCAACTCACCCTTTGCGTCTATTCGCGTTCATTTGTGGACTGCATTTTAAATAGAGATCTGCCAGGAACTACAACGGATAGGGTATCGCGCACAAATACACCCCATTTTTATTTTTATCAAAAATAACAAACGCTTACAGTTCATATAGTTTTTGCGGACCATCCATGACCACAGCCCTGTTTGCTCCCGATCGTGCTTGCTCTACAGCATTCATCATCTCACTCTGCGGAGACTTGAATGCTGTTCATACTGACTGGGCCAAGACCCTCTGATTGTGATCCACCATTCGGTTAGAGAGCAGATCACACAACCCATGGGGGTTAGGCCCAGTCAGCATCTCAGTCAGTTTTTAAACAAAACCTGTTGTGCTTACATTCAAACAGCTGAGTGAATGGAGCAGAGATTGCTGAAGTTGACTGAGGCTGAGCCCATTCAATTAGCAGGAGGCATCGCATGCTGGACCCGATGATGAAAGAGCTGTCACGCTGGTAGTTCGCACTCACCGCGCGCTACCACTTTCTACTCGTACCCCTGACAATCGGCATGACCTGGAAACTTGGCGTGCTGCTGGCACAGGCATTGGGAATTATCAATGTCATGGGGTAGGAAGCCGAGTACGCTCAGCCCGACAGGGACAAAACATCCCATTAATTGAGCACCTGAATCTAAGCCTTCAGGTAGGAATAAACAGGACCGGGCCGAAGCTGTTTATGTGTCGCGGTCACAACCGTCATCACGGAATCAAGATGCATAAACAACACTTACTGGCTGCCAAGTCCAGTATCAGAGCTGGCGTGTGCGCCCTGATGCTACTCCTGCCCCACACCACCCAGGCTGCCGAAGATCACAGCAGTCAAGCGGTGGACAGTGATATGAATTTTCGCATCGTCGAGGATACCGGACCGAGTATCCGGGACGATGGGGAGTCGACCGCAGACCATAGTAAATTCGAGATCCTGCAGAAGAATTTCAACAACGGTCCGGAAGTGACGGAAGCCTGCCTTTCATGTCACACCGAAGCGGGTCGTCACTTCATGCAGTCGATTCACTGGACCTGGGAGTACGATCATCCAAGCAGCGGCCAGACGCTGGGTAAGAAGACCCTGATCAACACCTTCTGCACCAACGCAAAAGGCAATGAGGGGATGTGCGCTCAATGTCATGCCGGCTATGGCTGGAAGGATGAGAATTTTGATTTCTCCAAACAGGAGAATATCGACTGCCTGGTGTGTCACGACCGAACCGGCAGCTACTACAAAACCCCCAACTCAACCGGTAACAAAGCCTGCTCAATCATGTTTGAGGGCAAAAAACCGATCGAGTGGAGCAAGGTGGCCCAGAGTGTGGGAAAACCTGGGCGGGAAAACTGCGGCTCCTGCCACTTCTATGGCGGTGGTGGTGATGGGGTCAAACATGGCGACCTGGATTCATCCCTGAAGCGACCCAGCCGGGAATTGGATGTGCATATGGACGCCGAAGGTCTCAACTTCGCCTGTACAACCTGCCATGTTACCCGACAGCATATCTGGGCTGGCAGCCGCTATAACGTGATCGCACATGATACCGAGGGATTGGGTCTGCCCGGTGAGCGTCGGGATGTGGCCACATGCGAATCCTGCCATAGTGAAGCGCCTCACAACTACAGCTCACTGGTCGGCATTAAGCTAAACGGTCATACCGATAAAATCGCCTGTCAGACCTGTCATATCCCAACCATCGCCCGCGGTGGCGTTGCCACCATGGTGGACTGGGACTGGCGTACTGCGGGTAAAACCAAGGATGGCGCCGGCTTCAAGGAGAAAAACTACACCCAGGCCAATGGTGCCCATCGGGCCACCTATAAATCGATCAAGGGCAGCTTTGAATACGCGGAAAACCTGGCACCCCATTACGATTGGTTTGACGGCCAGATGAACTACACCACCATCGAAACCAAATTCGATCCCAGCCAGGGACCGGTTGAGATCAACGGCTATCAGGGTAGCCACAACGACGGCAAATCCCGCATCTGGCCGTTCAAACGCATGCATACCATCCAGCCCTATGACAAAGGCAACAACACCATGGTCTATATGCACCTGTGGGGTGAAGACGATGACGCCTATTGGGGCAACTACGATTTCGGCCGGGCCATCAAGGTGGGGATGAAAAAGAACAATGTACCCTACAGCGGTGAGTTCGATTTCGTCGAGACCTACTCATTCTGGCCAATCACCCACATGGTGGCCCCTAAAGAGGACGCCATGGGATGTGCCGACTGCCATAGCAGGGAGGGACGGCTGGCGGATCTGAACGGTTTTTACATGCCTGGGCGGGACAGCTTCGGCTGGCTCGATATTCTGGGTTATCTCGCACTCGGCGGTGCCTTGCTTGGGGTACTGCTGCATGCCCTGTTGCGCAAGATCTTCAGCAAGAAACTATCACAGGGAGGTGCACAATGAGCAGTCAAACCAACAACTCAAGCCACAACACCAAGATCAAGACACGGGGTGAAAAACACTATGTCATGATCTACACCCGTTACGAGCGCTTCTGGCACTGGTCTCAGGCGATACTGATTTTCACCCTGTTCTACACCGGACTGGGCCTGCACGGCACCCATAGCCTGCTCGATTTTCAGACCGCTGTGGTGATCCATACCTACGGTGCATTGGCGTTGATCGTGCTCTGGATCTTCACCACCTTCTGGAATTTCACCACCGGCCAATGGCGGCAATATCTGTTCAAAGAAGGTGTACTGAAGGTAATCCGATTTTATGCCTACGGCATTCTTGCCGGTGAACCTCACCCTTACAAGAAAGGACTGCAAAGGAAACAGAATGCCCTCCAGTCGATGGCCTATATGGCGTTCATGGTGCTGATCGGTCCCGCCCTCTGGGCCTCCGGCATCATCTACCTGGTGTACGACCTGTGGAGCGGCCATAGCTGGTCGGCTGATGGCTTGACTCTGATCGCCTTCATCCATACCGCGGCGGCATTCCTGATGGGTACCTTTGTGATCATCCATATCTACATGACCACAACCGGCAAGACACCCACCCACTACATCAAGACCATGATGACCGGTTACGACAACATCGAGTTGACCGAAGCCGAGATCGCCTACATCGAAGAGACTCATGCAATTGCCATGAAGGATGAACCATAGCCTGACGGGCCGTAGAACGGCCACTGGCTGAGGCCAAGGAGGGCAGAGTGCTTCAGGCTGCAGAGCCAGACACTCATTGACGGCTGTCGGCCTAAGGGTTGAGCGCGTCACTTGCCCTGCGCAATCAATCGACTCGAGAGGACAGAGTGCCTTTGTTGCCGCCAGTCGGGTCAAGCAGCGTCTGCAGGGTCAGATAGCCACTATGCCCGGATGCTGGAATACCATCGAAGCTTACCGGCCGATCACCGACCGACAAGCCAAAAAAGTCTCCCTTTCAACACCCGCAACAGAGTCTAATGGTGACCCGCCAGACAATGCGGGATAGAATCACGCTTTTTTCACACTTAAGGCTGAATGCTACTCATGCGTACTTCCCAGTTTCCACTCCACACCGTCAAGGAGACCCCGGCGGATGCCGAAACCGCCAGCCACCAGTTGATGCTGCGTGCCGGTCTGATCAGAAAACTGGCATCCGGACTCTACACTTGGCTGCCCCTGGGCTTACGGGTGCTGCGTAAAGTTGAACGGATCGTTCGCCAGGAGATGAACCGGGCGGGCGCCCTCGAGGTGTTGATGCCGACGATTCAACCTGCAGAGCTGTGGCAGGAGTCGGGCCGTTGGGAACAGTATGGCCCGGAGTTACTGCGTCTTCATGATCGCCATCAGCGGGATTTCTGCTATGGCCCCACCCATGAAGAGATCATTACCGACCTGGCGCGCAATGAACTGCGCAGCTATAAACAGCTACCGGTCAACTTCTATCAGATCCAGACCAAATTTCGCGATGAGGTCCGTCCCAGGTTCGGTGTCATGCGTGCCCGGGAATTTCTCATGAAGGATGCCTACTCCTTCCATCTCGATCAGTCGTCACTGCAACAGACCTACGATCAGATGCATCAGGCCTACAGCCGTATCTTCTCCCGCTGCGGACTCGATTTCCGTCCGGTGGCCGCTGACACCGGCAGCATCGGTGGCAACGCCTCCCACGAGTTTCATGTACTGGCCGAGTCCGGAGAGGATGCGATCGCATTTTCCAGTGGCAGTGACTATGCGGCAAATATTGAGCTGGCGGAAGCGGTCGCGGTGGCGCAGGCAAACAGCGACGGGGATCAGCCGATGTCTCTGGTGGATACGCCAGATGCGAAAACCATTCAAGAGCTGGTGGAGCAGTTCGACCAAGCGATCGACCACACGGTGAAAACCCTGGTCGTCAAAGCGGCCGAGGAGAGTGATTCGAGCTTGATCGCCCTGCTGGTCAGAGGAGACCACGAACTGAATGAGATCAAGGCGGAAAAGCTTGAAGAGGTCGCCACACCCCTCTGTTTCGCCACCGAGGAGGAGATCCGCGAAAGCCTGGGAGCCGGCCCCGGATCACTGGGTCCGGTCAATCTGCCGATACCCATCATTGTGGATCGCAGTGTGGCACAGATGAAAGACTTCAGCGCCGGCGCCAATCAGGATGGCAAACATCTGTTTCACATCCAGTGGGGACGGGACCTCGAACAACCTGCCAGGGTTGCCGACCTGCGTAATGTCCAGGCAGGGGATCCGAGTCCGGATGGTCAGGGCACACTGACCATTGCCCGGGGCATCGAGGTCGGCCATATCTTCCAGCTCGGGGACAAATACAGCCAGGCGCTGAATGCCACAGTGCTGGACGAGAACGGCAAGGCCGTGGTGATGACCATGGGGTGTTACGGTATCGGCGTCACCCGGGTGGTGGCCGCCGCGATCGAACAGCATCATGACGACCGGGGTATAAGCTGGCCGACCTCACTGGCCCCGTTTCAGGTGGCGCTCTGCCCAATGAAAATGAGTAAGTCTGAACGGGTCAAGAAGACGGTGGAAAAACTCTATGAGCAGCTGAATGCTGTCGGCATTGAGGTGTTGCTGGATGATCGTGACGTCAGACCCGGCTTTATGTTTGCCGATATGGAACTGATCGGCATACCCCATCGAATCGTGGTTGGCGACAAATCCCTCGACCAGGGCCAGGTGGAATATCGGGGGCGCGGTGATTCGGAAAACCAGTTCATTCCTGTGACGGACATCGTCAATCACATAAGCTCAGTGTTAATGAATAGATAATTTGAACAACAATTACATCAGAGCGATTGACACAACCCTATCCGAACTAGGACACTACGGGGTTTTTCCGCCCCGGCCGGGTGGATCGCTAAATTGAGAGGCATGAGCAGAATGACCAAACAGAGTTCTTTTAACCGCGATGAGTTGTTGAGTTGCGGCAGCGGCGATATGTTTGGCCCGGGCAATGCACAACTGCCTACCCCGAATATGCTGATGATGGATCGCGTCACCAAGATTGCAGATCAGGGTGGTGAGTTCGGCAAGGGGGAGATCCAGGCGGAGCTGGATATCAATCCCGATTTATGGTTTTTTGATTGCCATTTCCCCGGAGACCCGGTAATGCCTGGCTGTCTGGGCCTGGATGCCATGTGGCAGCTGGTCGGTTTCTTTCTTGCCTGGATCGGCAATCCGGGCCACGGTCGGGCATTGGGCGTAGGCGAGGTTAAGTTTACCGGTCAGGTATTGCCCTCAGCCAAGTCAGTCACCTACCAGATCGACGTCAAACGGGTCATTACCCGGAAGCTGGTACTTGGTGTGGCCGACGGTGTCATGAAGGTCGATGGCCGGGAGATCTATACCGCCAAGGATCTGCGGGTCGGGCTGTTCACCTCGACCGACAATTTTTAGTGTTAGCCACCTCTTCCCAGCTAAAATTCCACGGCATAAGGTGTAACGATCCGTCAGAGTATCAAACACGCCTCGAAGCCTAGTGCGGTGTAACATATAAACTGTACCAATCAGCGAGAGGCGCGATGAAGAGCCAATGGAACCCAACTGAAGCGGCGGCCTGCGAAAATGAGTTGTCGCTACGGGTCTACACCTCCCGCTTACTCGGTTCAGATCCCACGCTGGTACTTCATGGTGGCGGTAACACCTCCGTCAAGATCGTGGAGCCGGACCTGTTCGGAGAGGATCAGCAGATCCTCTACGTCAAAGGCAGTGGCTGGGATCTGGCCAGCATCGAAGCGCCTGGGTTCACCCCGGTGCGTATGGATCACCTGTTACGCCTTGCTCAGCTTGAGTCCCTCAGTGACAGTGAGATGGTCAACCAGCTGAAGACCCATCAGACCCTGGCGAGCGCACCTACCCCCTCGGTTGAAGCCATTCTGCATGCCGTGTTGCCTTACAAATATGTGGATCACACCCATGCGGATGCAATCATCACCCTGACCAATACCCCTCAGGGCGAGCAGCGCATCAGAGAGCTCTATCAGCAACGGGTCGTCGTCATCCCCTATGTGATGCCGGGCTTTGATCTGGCGCGTACGGTGGCCGAGCAATTTTCCCAGCAGGCGAACGATCAGACCCTGGGTATGGTGTTGATGAATCATGGCATTTTCAGCTTTGGCGATGACGCCAGACAATCCTATGAAAGGATGATCCAGCTGGTCGACGAAGCAGAACAATACCTGCAAAAAAACAGTGCCTGGGAGATCTCCCCACAGCTGCAGCAGAGCGAAGTCCAGCCGCAACGCCTGGCCCGCTTGCGCAAGGAGATCTCCGATGTCGCCGGCACCCCGATGATCCTGCAGAGCCACCGCACAGAGCAGGTGCTCAGCTTCTGCCAGCGCGCCGACCTTGAGCAGATCGCCAGCCGTGGGCCGGCCACTCCGGATCATGTGCTGCGCACCAAACAACTGCCGATGATCGGCTGTGAAGTGATCGACTATGTTGGCAACTATCAACGCTATTTCGAACAACATGCACCACTTGCCCGCACCCCGGTGGAGATGCTCGATCCGGCGCCGAGGGTGGTGCTTGATCCCGATCTAGGCATGCTCAGCGTTGGAAAAAACAGTGCTCAGGCAAGCATCGTGGCTGATATCTATCGGCATACCATGAGCATCATTCAACGGGCGGAGATGTTGGATCAATGGCAAGCCCTGTCGAGCCAGGACATTTTTGATGTGGAGTACTGGGAACTGGAGCAGGCCAAGCTGCGCAAGGCCGGTAGTGCGCCCGCTTTCCAGGGTGAAGTGGCACTGATCACCGGTGCTGCATCCGGCATCGGCAAAGCCTGCGCAGCCTCCATGTTACAACGGGGTGCTGCGGTGGTGGGACTCGACCGGAATCCGGCGATCACTCAGCTGTTTTCCGAGCAGGCCTTTCTCGGCATTCAATGCGATGTTACCGATACCCTGGCACTGCAACAGGCACTTTCAGACACCTGCTTGAAATTCGGCGGCCTCGACATGCTGGTGCTGAATGCGGGTATCTTCCCGTCCGGCTGTGATATTGCCGAACTTGAAGATGCCAACTGGCGTCAGGTAATGCAGGTCAACCTGGATGCCAATCTGGCCCTGTTGCGGGAGTCACACCCCTATCTCAAATCCGCCGCCAGGCAGGGACGGGTGGTGGTCATTGGCTCAAAGAATGTTCCTGCGCCCGGACAAGGTGCGGCAGCCTACTCCGCCTCCAAGGCAGCACTCAACCAGCTGGCCAGAATCATTGCCATGGAGTGGGCCAGGGACAATATCCGAATCAACAGCCTGCATCCTGATGCGGTCTTCGACACCGGTATCTGGACACCTGAGGTACTGGAGATCCGAGCCAAACACTATGACCTGTCGGTGGAAGCGTATAAAAAACGCAATCTGCTGGGGTGTGAGATAACCAGCCATGATGTGGCTGAGTTGGTAGCGGAACTCTGTGATCTGCGATTCAGTAAAACCACTGGCGCCCAGATTCCCATCGACGGAGGAAATGACCGGGTCATCTGAGTTTGTTTTTGATCGCTCAGTCAGTGGCCGGGTGGTGAGGACTCAGCCGACAGCCAACTCCACGGTCGGCTCTCCCTCCACCAGAGTGACCCCATTCAGATCACTGGCCCTGATCGATTTCCCCAGCAGTTCAACAGCCCGGGGTCTGGGAAAGCTCTTGCGCCAGGCCATGGCGATACAGCGTTTGGGCGATTCCTGAGTCAATGGACGGGTAGTCAACAGATCCCAGCGCAGCGACTCCCCGCCAATGGCGGAATCGGGCAGGATCGAGATCCCGATGCCGCTGGCCACCATGTAACGGATGGTCTCCAGCGATCCGCCTTCAAGACTCTTCTGCAGACTGACTTCTCCGTTGGTGTGTTGCAGACATCCGGGACAGATCGCTTTCACCTGCTCCCGGAAGCAGTGGCCTTCACCGAGAATCAATACCGACTCCTGCTCCAACTGGTCCACTGAGATGGTTTCGTGTGCGGCCAGCGGATGATTGACCCGCATCAGCACAGAGAAGGACTCCTCATAGAGTGGTCTGGTGACGATCCCGGGCTCCTCATAGGGTTGCGAGATCACCACCACATCGAGCTCTCCCTGCTTCAGCTGCTCAGTTAGATTCGCAGTAAAATTCTCTTTGATAATCAGGCTCATATGCCCTGCACGGGAATTCAGAACAGGTATCAGTTTGGGAAACAGATAGGGGCCGACGGTGTAGATGGCGCCGACCCGCAGGGGGCCATCCAGCTGATCCACGCTCTGGCTGGCGAGTTGCCGGATGGTTCCGGCCTCTTCCAATACCCGCTGGGCCTGGGCCACAATGCGCTCTCCCGCTGCCGTCAGTGAGACCTCACCCTGCCCCCGTTCAAATAGCCCGACTCCCAACTCCTCTTCCAGCTTCTTAACTGCTACGCTGAGTGTAGGCTGGCTGACGTAACAAGCCTCGGCCGCGTGGCCAAAGTGTCGTTTCTGGGCCACAGCAACGATGTATCGTAGTTCATTAAGCGTCATAATCTATATTGTAGACGAGGCAATAGAAAAAATTAATTGGCGTAAAACTGTTAACCTATCAACAGAATTCGACGCAGAATGTGGAACAATTCCTAAGTTTAGGACATTGAAGCAAAATATCAGTTTTAGATTTGATGATTCCTGATCTAATATTATGACAATATAATAATGATCATCCTGCTGGGGCCTGGAGAATCAAATTGCTCGTCAGCTTGAAAAACATAAAGATGAAACGCTCTATGAGTAGCCATCCCGACAACAAGCCAGAAATATTCCGGCAAATGCCTGCTGATGGATTGAACGTACTTCAGATCACGGATTGTCATCTCTATGCGGACCCTTCACGCTGTCTGCTGGGTATCAATACCCTTGAAACATTCGACCAGATCCTGGAACAGGCATTGCGGGAGGCGGGCAGACCCGACCTGATCATGGCCACCGGCGACCTGGTGCATGACGCCTCCGACAGTGGCTACAAAAGGTTGCTCGGCAGATTCAAACTGACCGAAATCCCAACCTACTGTCTGCCCGGTAATCATGACCAGCCAGGAAAAATGACTCAGCTGCTGAACCAGGACAATGTTCACTGTATCCCCAGTGTGCAGTCCAAAGGCTGGTCGCTGGTGTTTCTCGATTCCACCATTCCGGGCAGTGACGGCGGCCGCATCGATAAGAAGCAGATGGCCCTGCTGAAACAACTTCTCGAACAACATCCGGACAAACACACCCTGATCTCCATGCACCACCACCCACTGCCAGTGGGCAGCCGCTGGATGGATACCATGGTATTGGAGCAACCTCAGGCCTTCTTTGATTTGCTGCAGAAGCACCCCCAGGTGAAGGGTATACTCTGCGGTCATATCCATCAGAATTTTGAAACCACCTACCGGGGTCTGAAAATTCTCGGCAGCCCCTCGACCTGCGTACAATTCACCGCCGGTGAAGATGACTTTGCCATCGATCCGGCTCCCCCCGGGTATCGCTGGTTGAGTCTGCAGGCTGATGGTGAAGTCGTCAGCGGTCTGAATGCCCTCCCGGAGATCCCCTCGGGACTCGATCTGGCTTCCATGGGTTACTGAAACCACTTCAATCCAGCCTGATAGGCACCTCACCTGTAACCTTCATCGCCTCATCGCTATGGCCAATACGTAGCGCCATCAGCTCCACCCCAGACTTTTGCACCACCTGCCGCAACAACTGACCATACTCCGGATCAATATGGTCCGCCGGTTTGAAACAGTCACCTTCAGGGCGATTCAGTGCATAGATCATCACACCCCGCTGTCCCGCATCGCATAACTGGGCCAGTTGCTGCAGATGTTTGCGTCCGCGGGTTGTCACCGCATCAGGAAAACAGAGGCAATCCTGCTCCCATAAGGTGACGTTTTTCACTTCAATCCAGACATCCTGCCTCTCTCCACCCGGCAGCATAAAATCAAATCTGGAGCGTACTCCCTGACTCTGATGAGCGACTTCACGTCTGACCTCGGGATAATCAGAGAACGGCGCCAACGCCCCAGACCGAAGCGCCTCCTCGATGACCGGATTGGTTCGACCGGTATGGACCCCGATCCAACCCTGCCCCATATCCACCCGTTCCAGGGTCCAGGGGAGTTTTCGGCGAGGGTTGTCGCTGTGACTGATCTGTACCGCTGCCCCCGGTTCCCAACATCCCGACATACTGCCGGTATTTGGGCAGTGCACGGTAATCACCTCACCACCCGAGAGTTCCACATCGGCCAGAAATCGTTTGTATCGTTTGATGATATGGCCATCGGTCAAAGGCGGCAGGCGCATTTCTCAATCTCCAGGGTAAATAATTCGGACTATGCCGGGTTTATCGCCAATCCGCTTGGTGTATTATCATGTAGGAATAAGATGTGGTAGTAATATCGTAAAAAACAATAAGTACCACATGCCGATAAAACGACCACCCCACCAGAGGTATCACAACATGAGACGTTTGAAATGGCTTTCACTTTGCACACTGATCATCCTGGGATCTACGGATCTTCATGCTGAAGGGGATACCCGGCAGTTCAATGTCAATCCAGGCAACATGATGGGTGGCATGATGAACCCGATGCGCAACATGTTCGGTGGCTATGACAGAAACCAGGGAGGTTATTACGACAACTACGACGCACCCTACTATGCCCCCCAGGCCTATCCCTACTACCCCCAGGGATATGGCGCCTATCCAGGCACAAGCTACCCTCAGGCTCCGGCTGGTTATGCAGCGCCATCAACCCAGTATCCAGCCAACCCCGCTTATCAGCAGCCCAGCCAACCAGCACCGCAGACTCCCGCCTACCAGCAGCAGGCCGCTCCCGTCTATCAACAGCCACAACCGGCGATGCCACAGGCAACCCCCTACGCCAACGCGCCCCAGGAGCAGTTCCAGTTCCGACCCATGGATCAACCATCGACGATGCAGAGTTTGGCTCAGCCAACCACCCCCACCTATGCTCAACCTCAGATTGCCGAACCTCAAGGTGGCTCAGCTTACTACGGCAACCCTGCACCATCTGCCGCCCAGGGATACCAGCAACAAACCCAGGTTCCCGTTGATCCAACCATGAAGTTCAGACCCCTGGACCAACCCGGTTACTCTCAATAGTGGCTACCGGTCAGCTGGAAAAAACTGACCCAACGAAGCTAACGGCCGGCCGAATCACGCGGCATCACAGCCTGCCATCAATGAGCGCTGGCAGGGATCAAGGCGCAACTTTGAATTCCTATTGATCCGGAAGCTTGTCTGCTGGCCTTAGTGTCCATTTAGGAGACGCTAGGACCTGTTAGCACAAATTAACCTATGGTGAAGTCACCATAGTTATGCTGATCGAGCACCTCACAGGAGACTCCGGAAACGCTGGCGCCTGAAGGCCCCTTACGCAGCCAATCCTTGAGTTCATCCAAGGCATCAGCACGGCCACAGGCAACGACTTCCACACGCCCGTCACTCAGGTTCTTGGCAAACCCGGTAATCCCCAATCGCTGGGCTTCATGCCTGGCGGAAGCCCGATAGAAGACTCCCTGCACCCGACCACCAACAAAACACCGCACACAGATCTCTCCGGTGCTGTTTCGATCACTCATCTGCTATCCTCAATACAGCCTTCTCACCAGCCCGGATCACCACCGACTCGGGCGGTTGAAAAGTCGCTTCAAGCCGATATCGGGCACCATTCGCATCTTCAGCTACCGGCTTCAGACCCACTCTGGAAATCTCACCGTTCAACCATTGACCTCGCACGCCGATCTGCACGCTAATGCCCGGCTTCAGGGCATCAGCCTGCTGAACAGTGACATCAGTAGTGACCTTCATTCGCCCGGTGTGACAAAGATTGAGCAGCGACTGTGCCTGCTGGCGGTTTACTACCGCCTGGCCGGGCTGGACGTGGATCTCCTCTACAATACCATCAAACGGCGCGGTGATACGGCTGTAATCGATATGCAATCGAACCTTGGCCAGTTGCGCATCCGCCTCCCGAAAAGCCGCATCAGACTCTGCCGCTTCGATCTCAGCCTGCTTACGCTCATGGTCGGACAGCAGTGTTCGATCGTAGAGTTCAAGCGAGCGATCCAACTCTCTTTTAGCCTCCGCATTCTGCTGCGTAGCCGCCTCCAGTCTCGACTCGGCGGCTGCCAGGCGGCTTGTATAGACCCGCTGGTCCAGTTCGATCAGTATGGTTCCGCGACTGACCTTCTCGCCCACCCCGACATTCACACGACTGACCATGCCATCCACTGTAGTACTCAGCTCAACCTGCTGATACCAGTTGGTCACCGCTTCCAGTTCCAGGGCCACAGACTGTCCACTGAACAACAGACAGATTATCATCAGCACCCTCATGACTACCCCCCCTTACACTTATTAGATTTTATCCACTTACCCAGCCAGGCCACCACTCGTCAGCCACGACAAACTTACTGGGATAACAGAATCTCTGTTGCGGCTGAAAAAACCACTCAACTGTGGCAAGTCAATGGTTGACTAAACTGCCGTCCTGTTCAAGGCCGGTACAGGCCTTTACGCTCAGGCCCTAAGGCTTCCCGGTACCGGTTTGCTGTTCCAGCAAGCCACCCGTCAATGCCTTGAGGTGGGCCAACGCCAACTGTATTTGATAAGTATTCTTCGCCTGCTGGAACTGGATATCGGCAATCTGGGTCATCGAGTCACCCAAATCTGAAGAGAGATCGAGCTCATACAGGGTGCGACTGCGATCCAGGTAGAGATCCCTGTAATCCCCGGTGACACTGATCTCCTCTCCGGCCACGCGCAGTTGATTGAGTTCCATCCAATAGTCCAGAACCTGCTGTCGAAGGGCAAGCTCATAAGCCGCCAGCTCAGCCTGCTTCTGTTGCACTCTGGCCCGCTGTCTGGCGGTATCCGCGTCCACACGACTACCCTGATAGAGAGGCACTTCAAACACCAGCGCTGCGGTCAGCGGATTCCGTCCACCAAGTTTCCGCTCATAGGCCGCCGCCTCCAGCTGGGCACGAATCACTGGATTGCTTTCCGATTCACTCGCCTGCAGCTGCTTTTGTGCCGCCTGAAGCTCCGCTCTCAGTTTCTGCATCCCCGGATTACCGGTCAACGCCAAGGCCACCAATTCATCAACATCCCCTACTTCGTCCTGCGCTTCGAAATTGGGCATTTCCAGCTCAGCGGGAAGATCGAGGGGACGGTTCAGACTGATTGCCAACTGGGAGCGGGTGATACGCTGACGGTTACCGCTCAACGTCACCTTTCTTCTGCTTTGCTGGTAGCGGCTTTCAAGCTCAAGCATCTCCACGTCGGAGACCCTGCCGAGCTCATTTTTGGTTCTAGCCCGATCGAAGCGGATGTAGTCGATCGACAGAGCCTCGGTGTCGCGGGCATTCTCCAGATCGGCCAGCAGCACATTGAAGTAGCGGGCCATGACATCGAGCCTGCGCTGCTGACGTACCGCCATAAGCTGCCAGCGACGGGACTCCAGATCCGCATCCGCAGCTTCCAGGGCGTGCGCGGTGCGTCCAAAATCGTACAGCTGTTTACTGATTTTGAGCCTTGCCAGGCTGTCGTTGTGGGTCTGATAGACGGCGATTTCCGAGGGCTCGATGGCACGCAGTTCGGCACTCAGGTCGACACGCAGATCATCTTGTGAATCGGCCTGGTGTCTGGCGGCTTCAGCCTGGGCCAGGTCTGCATCAGCCAGTGTGCGATCCGGATGTTCCGCATCGGCCAGACTCAGGGCATACTCCAGCGTCAGCGGGGAAGGCAGGGGCTCCACCGCCATTGCCCAGCCGCAAATCGTGCTCAGCAGAAACAGCAGCAATCGCCAGCAACAGGCTCTGTTCGACAACCTAACCACTACTTGCGCATTTCCTTTTTCTTGGCTCTTTTGTACCGGGAAAAGTTGGTCGACTTGTAGTGGCCGTCCACAACGAACTCACCCAGCCACATAAACTCATCGGCGCTATTGGTCGCGCCAGTAAAACGGGTCAGCAATTTGCCATCGAGATCAAAAAATGCGAACACCGGAGTTGCTCTTACCTTGAAGTGTCTGAAGGCAAAATCCTTCTCTTTAATCGGATTTCCTTTGAAGTCGGAAATCTCCACATCACCTTCGATATCCACGGTATAGATCTGGAAATGCTGCTGAAAGTAGTCCTGTACCGCCACCTGGTTGAGCACACGGCTCTTCATACGGTGACAAAAGGGACACTCATCCATTTCAAACATGATCAATACACCCTTTTTCCCCTCCTCCCTGGCGACCATCAGCTCTTCACTGAAATCCCCTAGAGATTGATTGAAAAAGTGCTCCCCCGGATCCCGGGTTGCAGCAGATGCCTCGGCAAGCGTCAGGCAGAACAAAACCAGCATCAGGATGGTTCGTATCATCTATCGCTCCTTAGGGCTTGCAAATCACTTGTCCCTAGTTGGTCTCTTCATTTATGAAAGTCTCCAGATCCTCCAGGGTGACCGGTCCAACCTGACGGGCAACCAACTCACCTTGAGGATTAACCAGAAATGAGGTTGGCAGACCGGGTACCCGCCCCAGCTCGGTACGTGCCGCCGGCTTGGTCAACAGGATCGGATAGCTGAGAAACTGTTCGTCGACGAAGGTCTTCAAGCGGTGCGGATCGATACGCTCCATGGCCACACCCAATACCACCGCATCCTTATCTTTGTGATTGTTGTGGAACACCTCCAGTTCCGGCAGCTCCTCGCGACACGGAGGACACCAGGTAGCCCAGTAGTTGACCAGGACCCATTTCCCGCGATAGTCGGAAAGGCGGTAATTTTTGCCATCCAGGCCCGGCAGTTCAAAATCCACCGGCTCGGCTACGACCGGTTGGATAAACAGCCACAATCCACAGATCAACAGGATACGGCTCAGGGGATTGTTGCAATGCATAGATCTCTCCAGTGGATCGGTATTCGTCTAGGGCCTGTTGTCACTCATTCAATCAGCCCTGGTTTGGACGATCTTTCAGACCGCCATTTTCATGCTTAATTCCGATAAGTTCAATTGAGGTAAACCATAATCGACAACCTGAAACGGATCAGAGCTTGAGCAAAGCGCGGGAGGATCCCAGGCTATCCATGGCAGATGTCAATACAGGTACATTCAAGAATTAACCTACTAAAATACAATAACTTTGTCTAAAAAACAGGGGCCTTTCAGAGGGCGCATGAATTATACTTCATCTGTACTACGATCAAATAAACCACTGACAAAAAGACCTATTGCGGGACAATGCTGCGTTGATGATTAATCATCCCTGCAGCAGCCAATAATGATATAGTTTCCGCCAGGGCCTGTTAACAGGCCCTAGTCACCCGCATAAAGGAAACGGACCGACACCACACCATGTTTGATTTTTTCAGCCAGCGGACCCCTGTACCAAAGCAACCTCAGTTCTTTGTGCCCAAGGCCGACCCATTTGAAAATCCGTTGGTTGAGACCGATCCGCACCAATTAGCCCAGTGGGCAACCGCGCTTCCCTTCGCCAACCCTCAGCAGCTAGCTGAAAACGTGATCACCAGCCTGAGCCGCCTGAACCGCTATCCCGGCCAGGTAAAAAAACGCGATGAGCTGATGCAGATCTATGTCACCCCGGCCATACGGCTGGCACACGGCATGTCCCAGCGCAAACAACAGGCACCGATCAGCCTGGTGCGACGGGTTATGCTGGAGATGGCTTATGGGTATTGCCATATCGTCAATCAGAGCATCAGCGGTAAGCAGAATAAAAAAACAGCGCAGCGACTCGGGCAGGCAATCTACGACGCAAACAAATATTTCGTTCTCGAATACCTGTTGGCCTGTGAGGATTTTGATTGCCGTTGCGTCTCCCCCTATCAGCATACCTCAAGGTTGATGACCTACGCCTGGGAACAGAATCTGCATCTGCTGGAGATGGAGGATCATGACCTGAGCGAACCCCATCAGGCGACGATATCCCATCAGTACAGCCGTTTTCTCCTGCTGCTGCTGTTGGACCCTTGCCATCTGCAGGAGGGGGAACCCAGAATCTGCTTTGACTATCTGAACGAACTCGCCGATGAAGCCAACGTCATCGCACCGGATAAGGATGAGGATGCTACCGGTCGCTACGTAATCGATCGGCTGGGTGAGGTGCCACCCTACCTCTACCATCCAGACTGCCTGGAAAACCTGCCGCTGCCCAGGTTTACCCTGTTCGACCTGAGTCCCGTCAGTAAAGTGCTGCACCAACAGCTACGCCGGATGGAACAGTCGGAACAGAGCAAACCGGCCTGCATGAATCGACTAACCACCAAAGAGGCCAACAATCTATTGGCCCGGATGCTCAAATCCTGGCACATACGACTCAAGCGAGACAGTGAAAGACATAACACCTCTGGCCAGATCATGGTATGGATCGGGGTACAGAACGCCTATCAATATCTGCTCGGACAGACCGCCAATAAAGAGCCTGGTGATGAGGAGATCACCATGACTCAACCGGTTGGCATGCGAGATTCGGCCGACAGCATCGGCAGCAACAGAATTCTCGCACTGCGCAGCAATCAAAGTCGTTCCGGCGTCGCTTTGCGCATACCGCGACAGGCTGTATCGAATGAACTGATCGGACAATTGATTCTGATCTCAACCCATGAGACCAAACAGGGCAGTGATTGGAAACTGGGTGTCGTCAAACGGGCCATGAACTGTGGCGACAGCCTGCTGGAAGTCGGTGTACAGTTTGTCGCAGGTAAGTTGGAACCCATTACCCTACGACTCGCCAATAAACAGACTGAAGAAGACTCAAATCCAGATCACGGCGGGATATTCATCGATCAGGGCCACAACAACCGCAGCTCACTCATCGTGCCCAAACATTTCTTCGTCATCGGTCAGGAGTATCGAATCGAGGAGATGATCCCCTCCCCGAGTATCAGCCCACTGCAACAACTTGAAACCACAGCTCATTTCGAGCGCTTTCGAATCAAGAGTGTGTAACGATTTGGTCACCCGGTTAAATTTAATCCGCTGACCCGTGCTGCTCGTCCAGTAACGCCTCCAACGGACGGTCCATGGTCTGCTCAAGGGTCAGGTTCAAGCTCTCAAGCAGCTCCTCGAGGGCCATGGGTATGTCGGCCAGCTCATCCCTGTCGGGGATCACATAGGCGGCCGACTGGTAGAGATCCTTCAGCATCACCTGCCTCAGGTCTCGGGCCAAAGCCCAGCCTTTCTCATCCGCTTTGAGTACCAGGTGGGCATTGTAGAGACTGCTCAGTGACGCTTCGATGCGCTCTTCCGTAGTACCAGCGATGCGGCTCTGAAGCTGACGGGTGGTCATGGAGAGACCCTGCCGCTGAGCATCCCTTAATTGGCCAAGCAGTCGCAGCGCCAACAGAAAGGGACCGCCCCGCTGCTGTGCATGCTCCTGCCAATCCTCACGATAGATACCCAGACAGTAAGTGAACTCAGCCCCAAGCAGGGTTACCAGCCAGGAGAGATAGATCCAGATGAGAAAGATCGGTACCACGGCAAGTGCGCCGTAGATCGCTTCATAGGTTGGAAAGGTGGTCACATAGAGAGCAAATCCCCGCTTTGACAGCTCAAACAGCAGGGCTGCCAGCAGGCCACCCAGCAAGGCGTGGCGCATGGGAACAGATCGATTGGGTACCAGCGCATAGAGCAGACTGAAAGCCAGGGCGGAAATCAGTACCGGCATCATACTGAACAGCTTCGATCTTACCATCACCACGGCCTGGGCCTGTTCGAGTAACGGTATGGAGACCAGGTAGGAGGTGACACCGACGCTGACCACGATCAGGATTGGTCCGAGCGAGAGGATTGCCCAGTAGACGGTGAACTTTGCCAGGGGTGGACGCGGCTTCCTGACATGCCAGATGGTATTGAAGGCCTTATCGATATTACTCATCAACAACAGGGCGACAAGCACCAGAAAGACAAACCCCACACCGGTCAGCTTGGCCGCTTTCTGACTGAAATTCCTCAGATGCTCCTGCACAGCCTCACCGGCTGCCGGGACAAAATTCTGAAACAGAAAATTCTCGATCTGCTCCGACATTCGCTCGGAGGCCGGAAAAACCGAAAACAGGGCCAGCACCACCGTCATCAGCGGCACCAGAGAGAGCAGCGTGGTATAGGTCAGCGCGGCAACATGCTGTATCCCCCCATCGGTCGCGAAATGGTGGAACACCAGGCGCAGAAAGGCGCGAACATGCCGTAGGCTCGAAGAGAGGGTCTGTTTGGCGTCCTGTAGATTCATTACTGGTTTCCTTCTCGCGTCATGGTTGGCGCTTATTCAGGGCAACAGGGCCGTTTGGATTCGCGTGATAAACCGGCTGATTCGGTATCCCGCATTTACAACAGACCCTGCTCACTATTAAACCATGAAGGGGATAAAGATCACGAAAGATTGCCAGCCCAGGCATTTCCCGGCAGGACAATAACACCATCCAATGCAGGTTTATGGCCACTAGTGGGCCACATGCGATTAAGCCGCCATTTTGATAGGGATGGATCGCTTGCTCGCTGGATTATTATGGAGCGACCATCACCATCCGGATACAATGAACATCAAACAACATAAAACAGGAAATCAGAATGACCACAGAGATCTATCACAATCCGCGCTGCAGCAAGTCGAGACAGACCCTGCAGTTGCTGGAGGACCAGGGCGTGGAACCAGAGATTGTTGAATACCTGAAAACCCCGCCGGACAGTAAGACCCTGGAGACAATTCTCGACATGCTCGGCCTGGAACCACGCGAACTGATGCGTCGCAAAGAGCCGGAGTACAAACAGAATCAGCTCGACAATCCTGAGTTGACCCGCAAGCAGTTAATCGAGGCGATGGTCGCTCATCCCAAGCTGATCGAACGACCGATTGTCATCAAAAACGGCAAGGCGGCCATCGGTCGACCACCGGAAAAGGTTCTGGAGATCCTCTGATCCCGGGCAGGCCATAGGGCCTGTTAGCACTAACACATATGGAAGCAAATCCTATGGCGCAAGTCCTAATCTTATACTACAGCCGACACGGTGCCACCGCAGAAATGGCACGTCTGATAGCCCGTGGGGTTGAGGAGATCGCCGGCGTGGAGGCCAAATTACGTACTGTCCCGGAAGTCTCTACGGTGTGTGAAGCCACTGAAGACACCATTCCTGAGCAGGGCGCCCCTTATGTTGCCGAGTCCGATTTCAGGGATTGCGGTGGTCTGATTCTCGGCAGCCCGACCCGCTTCGGCAACATGGCCGCAGCGATGAAGTACAGTCTCGACTCCACCAGCTCGCTGTGGATGAGTGGCGCCATGATCGGCAAACCCGCCTCGGTCTTCACCTCCACCTCCAGCCTGCATGGTGGGCAGGAGAGTACCCTGCTATCGATGATGCTACCGCTGATGCACCATGGCATGCTGCTGATGGGCATCCCCTACAGCGAGACCGCCCTGCTGAGCACTCAGAGTGGCGGCACCCCCTATGGGGCCAGCCATACGGCGGGGAGTGACAGCAAGCTACCCATCACCGACGAGGAGAGACGCATCTGCATCACCCAGGGCAGACGCATGGCGGAAACCGTTTTGCGGCTGGAAAAACGGACCTGATCCCATGCCCATCCAGCTGCCTCTCGGCCTGAGCATCAGACCGCGGATCGATTTCGCCCATTTCGTGATCGGCAGAAACGGTGAAGCGGTCTCCCGCCTGCGTAGCGAACAGGATCCCTATATCTACCTCTGGGGAGACTCGGGTTCAGGCAAAAGCCACCTGTTGCAGGCAGCCTGTCAGCACTCCCAGTCCAACGGAGAGCAGCCGGCCTATCTGCCATTCAAATCGGAACACGGCCTGCAACCGGAGATGCTGGAAGGACTGGATGGTTTCTCCCTGGTCTGTCTGGATGATCTTCAGGTACTCGCCGGGGAGCGGGCCTGGGAATTGGCAATCTTCAATCTCTACAACCTACTGCAGGAGCGTGGCGCCAAACTGATCGTCGCCTGCGACCGCCCGCCTGGGCAACTCTCCCTGCATCTGGCCGATCTGGCCTCCAGGCTGACCTGGGGACCCTGTTACCATCTGTTTCCACTGAATGATGAGGAGCGACTCGAGCTGCTGATGAGTAATGCAGAACTGCGGGGGCTGTCGATGAGCGTTGAAACCGCTCAATTTCTGTTACAGAGAACCCCCAGAGATATCCACTTCCTGACCATTCTGCTGGATCGACTCGACCAGGCTTCACTTGCAGCCCAGCGTAAACTCACTATACCCTTTGTCCGGGAAGCGCTGAAACTATGACACAGAACCCTGATCCAAGGGTATGTAAATACTCAAACTAGGTAGTGATATGACAACCACACAAAAGATCATCGAAAAAAAGCTGCAGGAATCCTTCAAGCCGCTCCACCTGGAAGTGATCGATGAGAGCCATAATCATAGTGTACCGGATGGGGCAGAATCCCATTTTAAGGTGGTACTGGTCAGTGAGGCTTTTGCAGGGGAGAAGCTGATCCAACGCCACCGTAGGGTCAACAAGGTTTTGGCGGAAGAGTTGAGCGAGGGAGGTGTTCACGCCCTGGCACTGCATACCCTGACGCCGGAGGATTGGTTCAACCATGGCGGCACCGTACCCGCTTCACCTGAGTGTCTGGGTGGTTCAAAACAGAGCTAGCGAATGATGTTGCACTGGCTCACCAGTCTCATCTCCAAACCACTGCAGCGCGATCCGGCGCGCCAGCGACAGGTTGATCAAGAGACCAGTCGCTTGGCACTCTACCACTTCCCCCTCTGCCCATTCTGCATCAAAGTCAACCGAGTCATACGCAAGTTAAACCTGAAGATCGAACAACGGAATGCAGCCAGCGATTCGAACTGGGCTGGCGAGCTGCAGCACTTTGGTGGAAAGTTGCAAACACCCTGCTTGAAAATTCAGCAACAGGATGGTGACCGCTGGCTCTATGAATCGGATGACATCATCCGCTATCTCAGACAGAATTTTGCAACCCCGGATGACGTTGTGAAAGATCACACCGCTTGAATCAACCAGGAGCGCAATCGATCCTCAGCAGCAACCATGGTTAACAACAATCCTGTTCCCGAGTGAGCCACCCAAACAGAACAGGGGCCGTGTTGCAGCGTTGTCGGTGCAGACAATGAGAGGCTCCCCCGCAATGGGGGAGCCGGATGAAACTCCAACAACCGCCTACTTCAATGAATTCTGCTCAAAATATTCCCGAGTCAATTTGAAAACCACCGGACTGAGCATCAGCAGCGCAACTAGATTCGGAATGGCCATCAGGGCATTCAGCGTATCCGCCACCAGCCAGACAAAGTTAAGATAGTCCTGCGCCAGCGCGCCAACCGGGATCATGATGATCCAAAGTACGCGAAATGGAACAATCGCCTTAATACCCGCAAGGTACTCAACGCAACGTTCACTGTAGACACTCCAGCCCAGAATGGTAGTGAAGGCAAACACCGCCAGACCCACACTGACAACCAGACCGCCAACACCAGGCAGCGCCATCTCAAAAGCGGCAGAAGAGAGTGCCGCCCCGGTCTCGCCCGTGGTCCAGACCCCGGTGACAACGATCGCCAGGCCGGTGACCGAACAGACGATCAGGGTATCGATAAAGGTTCCCAGCATCGCAACCGTGCCCTGGCGCACCGGACTGTCGGTTGCCGCAGCGGCGTGTGCGATTGGCGCACTACCAAGTCCAGCCTCATTGGAGAAGACCCCCCTGGCCACACCAAAGCGAATTGCAGCCCAAACCGCAGCACCGGCAAATCCACCCGTGGCGGCAACCGGGGTAAAGGCATACTCTATGATCTGACCGATAGCCGCCGGAATCTCGGAAATATTGAGAATGATGATCACACCCCCGGCCAACAGATAGGCGATTGCCATCAGGGGCACCAGTTTACCGGCCACTTCCGCGATCCGACGGATACCGCCGATCAGCACCAGCGCGGCCAGCACCGCCATCACCCCACCGGTAACGGCCGGATCGATACCGAGACTCTCATTTTTCAGCAGTGCCTGAGCAACCGAATTGGCCTGTACGGTATTACCGATACCAAACCCGGCCAATGCACCGAAGACGGCAAACAGGGTACCCAGCCAGGCCCACTTGCTGCCCAGTCCATTCTTGATGTAGTACATGGGACCACCGACGTGGTTGCCGTTCTCATCCACTTCCCGGTAACGGACAGCCAGTACCGCTTCCGCGTACTTGGTGGCCATACCGACCAGCGCGGTACACCACATCCAGAACAGAGCCCCAGGGCCACCCAGAGCGATGGCGGTGGCAACCCCGGCGATATTACCCGTGCCGATGGTTGCGGAGAGCGAGGTCATCAGGGCATTGAACGGGGTGATCTCCCCTTCCCCACGGCCTTCGCGGCCTCCCCAGAGCATTTGAAATCCATATTTGAGCCGTGCCAATGGCATCAGCTTCAAGCCGATCATCAGGAAAAGCCCGGTACCCAGAATCAGCACCAGCATGACAGGTCCCCAGACAATGCTGTTCAGCCCGCCGATCAGTTCTTTGATTAGTTCCACTGCATACCCCCTTATATGTTTTTATGTTGCATGGCAGGTAATTAGGACATTTTCGAAGTGAATCGCCATGCACCTTGCGGGATCTCACACGATACTTCCGCAACCTACTATACACACTCACAAGTTTGCGGTAAAAATCCCAAATCACCCATTTTGCTTGAGATTATTGTCGTTGAAGACTAACCTGATACTGATTGCATCCAAATAAATTTGGTGAATGAATCCATGTCTGTCTGTAAAAGTCTTAAGGGATACTCCCGAAAACATGAGCGTGTAGCAGATCTGTTTTCTTTATTGGCGGTTGCACTGCTGTTCGGTACGCTCTATCTGGTGGTCAGCAACCATTCCGAAGTCATCAGCTGGATGAAAACCGATGCGGTGATCCATGTTCCTGTGGTGGTTGGGGCACTGATTCTGGATCTGTTCCTGATCTTTCTGTTCCTCAACATTGGCGCGGCCCGATTTGAAGAGGAGGAGGAGGGATGCTTCCATACTTTCAAAGGGCGCAGATCGGGTAGCGGCTCTGTCGGCAACCTGTTCACAAGCTGGCTGCATCACATGGAACAGGTCGGCAGAAAACATCGCTGAAATCTGTCACAATCGGCGGATGATCAAGAACCGTCGTCGCCTTATCACTGTCTCACTGCTCTGCGCAGCCGCACTACTCCTGGATAGCGGCTGCAGCTCACTGTCAACCAGTCGCCTGGCAACCAACCTCTCCAATGCCATGCTCAATCAAACGGATCCTGAGCTGGTGCGGCATGGTGCACCGGCCTATCTGCTGCTGCTCGACTCATTCATTGCGGAGAGCCCGAACGATCGTGATCTGCTCTACGCTGGTGCCAGGCTCTACGGTGCTTACGCAGGTGGACTGGTCAAAGATCCAGAGCGGCAGAAAAACCTCAGCCAAAAAGCAATGGACTACGCCACCACAGGATTCTGTGAAGCTGAACCGGAAATCTGCCGTGACAGCAGCAAGCCATATGAGCAGTTTGCCGCCACCCTGGCCAGGACTGAAGCGCCCGAGCTGGAGGACCTCTATCTCTATGGCGCTACCTGGGCAGGCTGGATTCAGGCACACAGTGATGACTGGAATGCGGTTGCCGATCTGGCCAAAGCCGAGTCCCTGCTGCTACGGGTGGTCGAACAGGAACCGGGCTATGAACAGGGTCGCGCCCAGCTCTATCTGGGCGTTATACGCAGTCAGATTCCTCCTGCGCTGGGCGGCAAACCGGAACTTGGCAAGCAACATTTTGAGTCGGCCTTGAACTACTCCGAAGGCCAGGACCTGATGGTGAAACTGGAATACGCTCGACACTATGCCCGTTTGGTTTTTGATAAAACTCTACATGACAGGCTACTTAATGAGGTGTTGCAGGCCGACCCGGTGATAAACGGCCTGACATTAAGTAACATCATGGCACAGCAACAAGCCAAGTCATTGATTAAAGAAGATTATTTTTAGAATCCATAAAGCGCAACATCTTGTAAACAGTGAGCATCTATACTACGGTAGTTGGATCAACTGAGTGCACCGCAAAGTGGATAGCGCCTTGGGGTAAATGAGCATTAACCCCAAAAATCCCAATGACATACAACCTGGATGAGTCCAATCGGATCAGTCTCACGTATCAACTACAGAGCTTTAATACCAACTTCACTCGTTCACCTTTGAGGATTACACACATGCTCCGCCTTCTGGCCATACTCATCATGACACTTATACTGGTCCCAGTCAGTCATGCCACGACCACTTTGAAAATCGCCACTCTGGCGCCGGATGGCACCAGCTGGATGAAACAGATGCGGGCGGCAGCGAAAGAGATTCATGCAAAGAGTGAAGGACGGGTGAAAATCCGCTTCTACCCCGGCGGGGTGATGGGGAACGACAACAGCGTGCTGCGCAAAATCCGTATCGGCCAGCTGCAGGGTGGCGCCATCACCGGTGGTGGCTTGAGCAGCATCTACTCAGACGCACAGATCTACACACTGCCGTTCCAGTTCCGCAACCTTGAAGAGGTGGATGCGGTACGTGAGGTGATGGATAAACGGATCATCGATGGCTTGCAAAAGAAGGGCTTCATCAGCTTCGGCCTGAGTGAAGGAGGATTCGCCTACCTGCTCTCCAACTCCCCGGTTAAGACCACCGATAACATGAAAGGCCTCAAGATCTGGATACCGGAAGGCGACACGGTGAACGCGGAGATCTTCAGTAAACTGGGTATTTCGCCGATCCCCCTGCCGTTGACCGATGTACTGACCGGCCTTCAAACCGGCTTGATCGATACCATCGCCAGTGCCCCCATCGGTGCGATAGCACTGCAGTGGCATACCCGGGTCAACTATCTGACTCAGGTTCCGCTCGCCTATCTCTATGCCACGTTGGTGATCAAGGAGAAGGCGTTCAACAAACTCACTGAAGCTGACCGGGAGCTGGTGAAACAGACTCTCCAATCCACCTTCATCAAACTCAACCAACAGAATCGTAAAGACAATATCGCCGCCCTCTCTGCCCTCAAAAAACAGGGCATAGAGTTCATCAGCCCGACTGAACAACAGCAACAGGCTTGGGAGCAGCATGCCAACGTAACGCTGAAGAGCTTGCGCAATGATGGTGTCGTCTCAATCGAACTATTGGAAGAGATGCAGAATCTGATCAGGCAGCAGCGCGATTCGAATCCAGTCACAAAACAGACTGAAGACATAATGATCAATCGTCGCGATACCGCACTCAAATCGAGTTTAAATGAGACCCACTCACTTTAGTAAGAGGTGGGACTGGCACCGGCGGTAGCCCAACCTGACCAACATCGAGCACATTATCGACAAACTGTCTGGTATTTCACTCAAGGTGAGGCTTGCAGTGGATAACCGATGCAGCGAGAATGTCACTCTCCCTGCAACTGAGTATCGTTGCAAAGGATATCCAACTGAGGACCGATGGATTTGATCATCGGTAGATAACAGCCGATATCCTTAAACCAATCACTCACACTGCAGGTATCGCAAGCCATGCCGGAAATGAATCTGTTTAAACCAGATAGGGCTGATGGAGAGAAGGAGGCTCTGGAAACACTGCTGAGCAGGAAAAACGTCACGATCGAGCGTATCCTGAGTCCGCCGAATAGTGTTACTGAGATTCTGCAGCAGCCACATGACGAGTGGATCAGCATTCTGCAGGGTAGCGCAAAATTGGAAATGGATGACACACAACACAATCTTCATCGTGGGGATTGTGTCATGATCCCAGCCAACACGCCCCATCGTGTGCTGACAACCAGCCACCAACCTCACTGTATCTGGCTTACGGTGCATATACGTTAATCCCATTTCCGCTCTGCCGGAATGCATCATTCCCGATTGCTGAAAAACAGCGCGTGGAATCGACATCGATCGCAAACGGTCACACCTAGAATGACTGGGCGTAAAGACATAGATGCCGGTTACACATCCTGTGTGATGCATCTGTTACAAACCGGAATAACTATCTCTCTTGATATGCCGCTATAATCGATCCCCATGACAAAATTGCTCCAGACCATTCGCCAGATCATTCATCGGTTTGAAGAGTTGCTCACGGCAATACTGCTGGGTGGCATGATACTGTTGGCAGGCAGTCAGATCGTACTGCGCAATCTGTTTGATTCCGGTCTGATCTGGGCAGACCCCAGCTTACGTATCATGGTTTTGTGGGTCGCCCTGCTGGGCGCCATTGCAGCCACCAGAGAGAATCGCCATATACGTATTGACCTGCTATCCCATGTACTCCCAAAACACGGTCAATCCCTGTTGAGCGTGGTGCATGATCTGTTCAGTGCCCTGGTCTGCGGCTTGATCGCCTGGCACTCAGCCCGCTTTGTCTACTTCGAGTGGCAGGACGGCACCCAGCTGTTCTCCATACTGCCGGCCTGGATCGGAGAGATCATCATACCGATCGGCTTTGCCATCATGACCATCCGTTTCATCGTCAACATCCCGCTGCATCTGATGGAAAGGGAAACCGCATCATGATCGTTACCATCGGCCTGATCCTGCTGGCACTGAGTGGTGCACCGCTGTTTGCGGTGATTGGTGCAGGCGCCCTCTGGGGTTTCTATCAATCTGAAATCGACCTGTCCGTAGTCGGCATCGAGTTTTTCAGACTGGCGGAGACCCCCGTTCTGCTCGCCATCCCCCTGTTCACTTTTGCAGGTTATCTGTTGAGTGAAGGTAATGCCCCCAGTCGCCTGGTCAGACTGACCCAATCCCTGCTCGGCTGGATGCCGGGGGGAATGGCCTTTGTCGCCCTGATCGCCTGCGCCCTGTTTACCGCCTTCACCGGTGCTTCCGGTGTGACCATCGTGGCGCTGGGTGCTCTGCTCTATCCGGCATTGAAAGAGGCCGGCTACAACAAGAATTTCAGCCTCGGTCTGGTAACAACCTCAGGCAGCCTGGGTCTGCTGTTCGCACCGGCACTGCCATTGATTTTGTATGCTGTGGTAGCCCAACAGCTGGGTATTGGTGGATCGATTACAGTGGACGATATGTTTCTCGCCGGCATTCTGCCCGGACTGCTGATGCTGTTCATCCTCATGGCTTGGGGACTCTACTCCGGTCGCCACCTGCAACTCACCACGTTCTCCTTGGTGGAAGCCCGCGGCGCAATAAAGGATGCGGCCTGGGAGCTACCCTTGCCGGTAATCCTGCTTGGCGGTATCTATAGCGGATATTTCGCCATCTCTGAGGCCGCCGCAGTCACTGCACTCTATGTACTGTTTGTCGAGCTGGTGGTCCACAGAGACATCTCGCTGAATCAGATGCCCCGCATCATGCATGAGGCCATGCTATTGGTCGGCGGCATATTGGTCATACTCGGCCTCTCCCTGGCATCCACCAACTATATGATCGATAGCGATGTACCTGGGATGCTATTCAATTGGCTGCATGAGCGGGTCCACGACCCACTCACCTTTCTGATCCTGCTGAATATCTTTCTGCTGATACTCGGCACCATGCTGGATATCTTTTCCGCTTTGGTGTTGATGGTACCACTGCTGCTACCGGTTGCGGTGGAGTATGGTATCGACCCAATCCACTTGGGCATCATTTTTCTGGCCAATATGCAGATCGGATATTTCACACCCCCAGTGGGTATGAATCTGTTCATCGCCAGTTACCGGTTCGGCAAACCGATCGCCGAGATATACCGCGCCACCCTTCCCTGGTTTCTGCTCCTTTTCGGCGCGGTATTGGTGATCACCTACTGGCCCTCACTCTCTCTTGCCCTGCTGAACCGGAATTGAGGCAAGCCTCTACCCCAAAACTCAAATAGCGCCAATCCCAGCAGGATCAACCCGGTACCCAACCAGACCCGCTGATCAATCTGTTCACCGTTAAGCCACTGCCCGGCCAGCAGGGCGAACAGCGGAGTGATCAGCGTGATCAGTGCAACCTTGGTGGTCTCCACATTCTTCAAAATATAGAAGTAGAGGGCAAACCCAAGCACTGAGCCGATGATCCCGAGATAGATGATCGATGCCAGGGCCCGCTCTCCAATCACCTGGGGCCAACTCTCCCCCTGTATGAACCAACTCAGCAGAAACAGGGGTACTGCGACCAGTAAACCGCCCGCTGTCACCACCAGTCCATGCAGTTGAGCATCGATCCGTTTTACCCAGACGGCACTGGCGGAGTGGGTTATCACCGAGACCAGCATGCCACACAGGCCCAGCGCAAATTCAGGACCCGCTTTGATGCCAACACTGAAGATGGCGACCAGACCGGACAGTGAGATCAATACGGCCATCAGTCTCGAAGCGTCGATGCCTCTTTCGTTCAACCAATAGCGGGCCATCAGACCGGTAATGATTGGCGACAGACCAAAGATCACCGATATCCAGCCGGAAGGGATGTACTGTGCAGACCAGTAGACTGAGGTCATGGCGATGAAGATACCCAGACCAGCCGCCATATAGGTGTGTCGCGCCGTCTTATGCCATGCCAGTCGCAGTCCGATCAGACGCAACAGGGACAAGGCCAGTACTACACCGATTACCATACGCCCCGTTACTCCAAACAGATAGCCAACGCCCTGACCACTCCATTGAATGGCCAGGGGCGTAGTACCCCAAATCAGCAATACCCCGACATAGGCTGCTGGCACAGACATGTTAGGACCTCCTAAGACTAATCGAATCGGCCCGGCTGGATCTATTTTTTTGTCCAGCAAGGCAGAATGGGCGTCGTGTAGTAAATCTACATGAGCGAATGATATCGCCGCTGGGCGGAAAAATAGCTCCAGCCCTTTGGGTTACCCCTGAAAAAGCGCCACTCAGCGTTGCTCGTCGTTCATTTGGAATCACCAAACTTCTCTCCTCGCGCCTTGATTGGCGCATTTTCAGGGGTAACAGGGCCGATTCGATTAGTCTTAGGAGGCCCTATACCCTCCATAACGAAAAAGGCCGCAGATGTTTCCATCTGCGGCCTTATTAAAAATCCTAAGATTTAAACTGTCGTTTAACCGGATCTTCTGACCACAGACGGATCACCCACTGCCCAGAGGAACAGTCGGCGCATAATCACCATCTTGTTGGTCGGTTTGATCTGATTCATGGGTTGAGCATTGCATGGATGGAAGCTTGAGGTCAAGCCGTTATCGATCAATCGAGTGGGACATGCAGTAAATTCTGTAACACACAGCCCGATATGCAGGGATAAACGCATCCAGCTGTTACAATCCAGTTTTTAAGTACCGATTCACCGTGATGAAGATTGAACTTGCCGAGCTGTTTCCATCCTGCGCCATACTGGTCAAGGCCGACCAGGCCATGTGGACTACCCCGCTGTGCGAGGAAGAGGAGAAACTGATCGAAACCGCTGTGCAGAAGCGTCAACAGGAGTTTCGAGCAGGACGCCATGCTGCCCACCTGGCCCTGGAAAAGTTGAGCGCCCCCTGGGAACCGCTGTTACGCGATGAAAAACGTCAGCCTTTATGGCCCACAGGTTTTCGCGGCAGTATCAGTCACTGCCGTGGCGAATGCGTGGCGGTGTGCGCAAAAACCACTGAACTGGCCAGCCTGGGCATCGATGTGGAACCACTCGAACCGCTGCCTAAGGGGGTCGACCAATACATCCACACACCTCAAGACCAGGCAACCATGACAACAGACAGCTCACTGCCGGAGCGTTTGATTTTCAGCGCCAAGGAGAGCATCTATAAGTGCTACTACCCGCTGATCGGGGAACATATGGGATTTCAATCCGTATCTCTGAGTATTAATGCGGATAGTATGAGCTTTGAATTCATCCCGTCAGCAGAAAACACCATCCCTTTCCCGGCAGAACTGAAATTCCACGGACGCTTCATGATGAGTGAGAGCCATCTTTATACAGGGTGCTATCTGACGAGCGACTGAGGGATCTGGGCTGATTCAACCCATGAGTACGGATACCGCGGTAGCCGTCCACCGTTCACCGCCAACCGTCGGCTTACCGCTGCCATTCCACAGATCGGCGGTCTGTTCCGGGGAGATGCAATTGATCTGCAACTCAACCGCTTCACGATTCAAGGCGGCGATATAGCGATCCTTGCCAACCACGTCGATCAGATCGTAGTAGTTCATATCCTTACCGAATTCGCTATTGATGATATCGATTGCATCATCCACATGATAGCTGTCTATCAACTCTGTGAGGCGCGTTTCAACCGCACTCTTTTCCGCCAGCACCTTCTGATAGGCTTCCCAGATCAGCTCTCCCCGTCGGAACATATCCTCGTTCCAGTTCTCCAGGGCATGACGTACCGGCTGGGTGGTCAGATGGGGATACTCCTTGGACAGCTTCTTCAGCTGTTGAACAGCTTCTCTGGCAGCATCCAAAAACTCGCAATTTTCAATATCACTCATGGGAATATGCTAGTTACAGGCCTGATACTACTAACGGCATGCACGGAAATTCCTTTACCACCTCCTGCCGGCACACCAACGGCTTCAAGCTGGCGAAGCTAACCACCACCCCGTATACTTGCCGACTGTTTTTACTCATCTGACCCAGACAATGTATACGGTTACCAAAGAGATCCACTTCTGCTACGGCCATAGGCTATTGAACCACAAGGGAAAATGCCGCCATCTACACGGCCATAACGCAACGGCAGTGATCCGCCTGGAGTCCGCACAGCTCGATGAGCTGGGGATGGTCTGCGATTTCTCGGAGATTGGCGATTACGTCAAAAAATGGATCAATCAGAACCTGGATCACAATATGCTGCTGCACAGTGATGATCCGGTATTACCCCTGCTGAAGGAAGCCGGCGAGTCGGTCTATGTGATGTCCAGCAACCCGACCGCGGAAAATATTGCACGACTGATTTTTGACTATGTCGAAGCTGGCGGCTATCCGGTGGTGGAAGTATCGCTGCATGAAACCGACAGCGCATTGGCGAGTTATCGAAAGCCTTGATTCGGCGGTTGATGGCCATACCCGCAACGGGTATTAATGGATGCAGCACGCGATGTCGCACCCATCAAATATCGGTGATCAACTGATTTCGTTGTAACCGCGCTCTTGGTGCAGAACGATACCCAGGCCTTCAATCTCCTCTTCCTTGTTGATCCGAAGACCGATCAACGCATCCACCAGCATGAAAATGCCCAGGGTCACCATGGCGGTAAAGGCGATGGTGACAACACCCCGATGAACTGTACCCAGTTGACCGCTCATGGAGGTTATGCGATCCGCAAAGCCGCATCCGGAAAAGATGCCCAGTGAGGTGGAGGAGAAGATCCCCACCAGCAGATCGATCACCAGGACGCCCGCCGGTCAGACGAAACCAGAGACTGGAGTGATCTCCCCCATACCTGAATCAATGACCCACTAGAGCAGAGGCTTGCATATCAAGAACAAAAGATCTGACCGAGACTGGATGGCAATACCAGTGCTACGACTGTCTTGGTCATCTCCACTGACAGGGTCAAACTGACTTATGAATCACAGCGAGTTTCTTACTCTGCAAGGCATCTCTGGTTCCAGTCCGTAGATCGATTCAACGTGGGCGAGAGAGCGTAAAAGCGGCACATCAATGATCTCGATTTCGCTGCCTTTTAGCTTTAAAATATTCTTTGATGAGAGATTTTGCAGAATCCGTGAAAATGTCTCCGGCTTCATTGATAACCTGGCGGCCAACACTCCTTTGGCAGCCGGTAGGGCGAATCTGGACATTCCAACTTCATCCATGCGTCTTAGCAACATGGCGCACATCCTTGTCGTGGCGCTTTGCAGCGTCAGATCATCGATCTCTTTAATCAGGCCGCGCAAGCGCTGACTCATCGTACCCATAATTCTAAAGCAGACCTCAATCGATTCACTCAGTATATGAAGGAAGCGTTTGCTGTCGAACGAGATTATACGTGCAGGTCCTAATGCCTCGGCGCTGACTGGGTAGATCGGATGCTCCATAAACATCAGAGCTTCAGCGAATGTGTTACCGGGCTGGATGATATCGATGATTTTCTGATCACCATTAGATGAGACTCGAAAGAGCTTAATCTGACCGCCAATCACGAGAAAAAAACGATTTGCATCGTCACCAGTCTCAAACAGGGATTCGCCATCTATCAGTGTGCTGATATGGCTGCTTTCAAGCACTTGCGTGACCTGATGATCATTCAATGATGAAAACAGATGTGCAGATCTGATATCGATGTTCATATCTTGCTATTCCGGGTATAGGCATTAGCAAAGCCTGGGCTTTTCTCACATCACACCTCAATTCAGTCACATCCCGCGCCTTGTCTTGGAGCTAACGCCATGGGTATGGCTATCTGTGGGCAATATTGTCCTAATTGGAGTAAAAGTCGTTTGACCTTAGTCAAGGAGGGCACGAGCGGGAGACTTAAAGTGTCAACAAGAAAGAAGCAAGGCATTACTCAGGACAAGACCTTCACAGAGGGTGCTTGATCAAACGAGAGAGGTGAGTTCGCCAAGCCAGGCGAATTCTGATTCCCCAGCGAGGCGGGCCAAATATGAAACCAAAAGGGGTTGTTTATCTGGTTGGCGCGGGACCCGGTGATCCTGACCTGCTGACCGTAAAGGCGCTGAGACTGATGCAGTCAGCCGATGTGGTGGTCTATGATCGGCTCGTCTCGACCGAGATCATGGATCTCATACCCCCGGGTATATCACGAATCGCCGTGGGTAAGGCACCCGGTCTGCACTGTGTACCGCAACAGGAGATCAATGAGTTACTGGCCAGCCTGGCGCGGAAATCCAGAAATATTGTTCGCCTTAAGGGTGGTGATCCTTTCGTCTTCGGTCGCGGCAGCGAGGAGGCGCTCCATCTCGAAGCGCGGGGCATCCCATTCGAAGTTGTTCCGGGAATCACAGCGGCATCGGCTGTCAGCACCTACGCTGGCATTCCTTTGACACATCGCTCAATGTGCCGTGGCGTCAGGTTGATAACCGGCCACTTACAGGAGGGCGATAGCCTGGAACTCGACTGGCAGAAGCTTGCCGATCCCAGCGCAACACTGGTGATCTACATGGGGCTCTCCAACCTGGCTAAGATCTCACAAAGCCTGATCGCAGCAGGGCGTGAAGCATCAACGCCCGCAGCAGCGATTCAGGATGGAACCACTCCCCGCCAGCGTAGAGTGATCGCTTCGCTGGGGACGTTGGAGAAGGCAGTCAAGGAAGAAGGGCTCCGCTCTCCTGTCATCATTATTGTCGGTGAGACCGTATCGCTTGCAGATCGACTCGACTGGTTCGTGACGGAGGAGGGCCGCAATGAAGCGCACTGCCTTGATCGCCTTTAGTCTGATCTCTAGTGCACAAGTTGCACAGGCTTCCGATATCTCTTCGGCGCGGGAATCAGAGCTTTTAAATCTACTCAAACACGATTGTGGTTCTTGTCATGGTTTGTCCCTGAAGGGGGGCTTGGGCCCTGCGCTGACTCCAGATGTATTACGGCAAAAGCCGATCGAATATATCACCGCCACCATTCTCTACGGGCGCAGCGGAACACCGATGCCTCCATGGCGTCCATTCCTGTCCGAAGGTGAAGCAAACTGGCTTGCCCAACGTATCAAGGAGGGGGTGCAATGAGCCGCTGGCTGATATTCCCGCTGTTAATGTTGTTTTCTGCTGTTCCGATAGAGACCGGCGAGTTGCGCGGCACCGGTGATTTGGGTGTGGTGGTCGAGCGCGCCAAAGGCAGTCTGCAGGTGATCGAGACCAGCGGGAATAGCGTGCTGGGGAGAATCGACGGCCTGGGTGATTTATCGCACGCCTCCGTGGTCTTCTCCAGAGACGAGCGCTACGCCTATGTATTCGGCAGAGATGGTGGGCTGACCAAGGTCGATGTGCTCGAACGTCGAGTTGTTGCCCGAGTCATACAGTCTGGCAACAGCATCGGTGGCGCCATCTCCCAAGACGGCCGCCTGATTGCGGTATCCAACTATGAACCGGGTGGGGTCCGTATCTTTGACGCTGAGACGCTGGACCCTGTAGCGGACATCCCTGCGGATTACGCAGAGGGCCAACGATCGAAGGTCGTCGGTCTGGTGGATGCTCCCGGTAACCGATTCATCTTCAGTCTATGGGATGCCGGTGAAATCTGGAGTGTGGGGATGAGCGATCCAGAGAACCCGGCCATTACCAAATACCCTAACGTGGGTAAGAATCCCTACGATGCCTTGATCACACCTGACGGTCGCTACTACATCGCGGGTCTCTATGGTGAGGACGGACTCGCGTTACTCGATCTCTGGTATCCGGAACGCGGGGTTAAGCGGATTCTGAACGACTACGGAAAGGGGGAGCAGAAGCTACCTGTCTACAAGATGCCGCACCTGGAGGGTTGGGCAAAGGCCGGGCGCCATCTATTCATACCAGCCGTGGGACAGCATCAGGTGTTGGTGGTCGATACCGACAACTGGCAGGAGATCGGCAGGCTCGACGTGCACGGACAACCCGTCTTTGTCATAGCGAGGCCCGATGGACGTCAGGTTTGGGTCAACTTCGCATTCCCGAATAACGACACCATACAGGTCATCGATACCCGCGACCTGAAACTGGTCGAGACATTGAAACCAGGTAAAGGCGTGTTGCACATGGAGTTCGAGCCCAGGGGTGGCGAAGTCTGGGTCTCAGTGCGTGATATCGACCGGCTGCAGGTTTACGACACATCCGATTTCAACATGCTGGCCGATCGACCGGCGGAAAAACCATCCGGGATCTTCCTGAGCGCCCGAGCACATCGTACAGGTCTCTGAGATGGCACAGAAAGAGTCTATTCTTGATCGCCCTTTGAATGAGCTTGAGCGCAGGCTGCTTAACGATTTCCAGGAGGGTTTCCCACTCACCTCGCGCCCCTTCCACACCATTGCGGAACGCGTGGGTTGTACGGAGGATGAAGCCATGTGCACCCTGCAACAGTTGCAGTCACATCAGTTGATTAGCCGTGTTGGGCCGGTATTTCGCCCCAATCGGGTCGGTGCCAGCACCCTGGCGGCGATGGAAATCCCGCTTGATCGTCTGCAGGCGGTTGCCGATATCGTCAATGGATACGGCGAAGTCAACCACAACTACGAGCGCGAACACCGGCTGAATCTGTGGTTCGTCGTCACCGCGGCCAACCGGGACATGCTTGAGGGTGTTCTGCAAGAAATCGAGCATATAACCGGACTGGAAGTGATCGACCTGCCCATGATAGAGGACTTCCACATCAATCTCGGGTTTCCCCTGCAATGGGTATGATCGGTAACACTGAAAGCCTGGTCAGTGATCCCCTGGATCGGGAGCTTGTACAGGCTGTTCAGGGCGGACTTCCTCTCGTGGTCAATCCCTATGCAGCGATCGCCGAGCAGCTCGGTACGAGCGAAACTGAAGTAATTCGACGGCTGGAGCGGTTGCTCGAGATTGGCGACATTCGCCGTTTCGGAGTCGTGGTCAGACATCGGGAGTTAGGCTATCGCGCCAATGCCATGGTGGTCTGGGATGTAAATGACAAGCGAGTATCGAAAATTGGTCGGCTGATCGGCCGTCAATCATGCGTAACCCTCTGTTACCGTCGACCACGTCGCCCTGGACGTTGGCGCTACAACCTTTTCTGCATGATCCACGGCCGCAGCCGCGAAGGCGTACTGAATAACCTCCAGGCGCTGATCAAAAAATGTGGTCTCGAGACAATAGAACACGAGGTACTTTTCAGCCGGCGTCGCTTCAAGCAGTGTGGCGCGCGTTATGTGACGGAAAAGGAGAGTCGAGACCCTGTCCCCTGCCAAACCTCATTGACTGTGGAGTGACACCATGTCCAGCCTGTCATTGCTCGATCGCCAACTGATCAACCGTTTCCAGGGCGGTGTCGACCTGTCCGACAGACCCTTCCAGCAGATGGCCAGGCTAGTCGACTCGGATGAATCCGAGGTGATGGAGGCGGTGCAACGTCTGCTGGACGACGGCTGGCTTTCACGATTCGGCCCCCTCTATAACGCTGAACGCCTGGGGGGAAGCCTGGCCCTTGCCGCCATGGCTGTCCCTGAAGCGGTGTTTGACGATGTGGTGGAGCAGGTGAATGCTCTGCCGGAGGTGGCTCACAACTATCGACGTGACCACTGGCTGAATATGTGGTTTGTACTGGCCACTGATTCCAACGAGAGCATGGCCAGCATTATCAGCCACATCGAAGGGATAACCAGTCTGCGGGTATACGCCTTTCCCAAACAGGAGGAGTTTTATCTCGGCCTTTGGTTCGAAATTGGGGAGGATGGCGGATTCACTACTCGCTCCATCCCCGCTGGTACATCCTGTGGCAGTCACCATCTTGATCAGCTTGACCGCCGTATTATCGCTGAAACCCAGGCCGGTCTTCCGGTGAGTCACGATCCCTGCGAACAGGTGGCTGAACGCGTCGGTTGCTGGCCCAGCGAGGTGATCGAGCGTATGAACGGTATGCAGGAAAAGGGGGTCATACGCCGAACCGGGTTGGTGCCCAACCACTACCGCCTTGGCTTTCGCGGCAATGGCATGACCGTCTGGAACATCCCGGATGAACAGCTACGCGAAGCGGGACTGCGACTAGGTTCACTCGACTATGTCAGCCACTGCTACTCCCGGCCTCGCCATCTACCCGACTGGCCCTACAACCTGTTCGCCATGGTGCATGGTCGGGACCGGGACGATGTGAAGGAAAAACTGATTGAGATGGGCCAGGTCCTGAAACCCTACCATCAGGGTCACGAGGTCCTGTTCAGTTCGGCGGTGCTGAAGAAGACCGGCATGCGATTGAATCTCTAGGAGATAGCCATGTTCCGAATCAGTCGCTATCTGCATGCATTGCACAAATCACCGGGTGACGGTAAGCCGCAACGGCCAGCCAAACCAACCGGCCCGGTGGTGATCTGGAATCTGGTACGCCGCTGCAATCTGACCTGTAAACACTGTTACGCCACTTCCGCCGACAAGGACTTCCCGGGGGAGTTGGACACGCAACAGGTCTTCGATGTGATGGATGATCTGAAGGGGTTCGATGTTCCGGTACTGATTCTCTCCGGTGGCGAACCGCTGATGCGTCCGGATATTTACGACATCTCGAGACGCGCCAAATCACAGGGTTTCTATGTCGGTCTCTCCACCAACGGCACGCTAATCGATGAGGACTCCATCGGCAGGATTGCGGATATAGGATACGACTATGTAGGCATCAGCATCGACGGCTTGCGCGAGACCCATGACCAATTCCGGCGTAAACAGGGTGCCTTCGATGAGGCACTCCGAGGCATAAAGCTCTGCACAGAGGCCGGCCTCAAGGTGGGCTTGCGGTTTACGCTCACACAAGACAATGCGGCCGAGCTGCCTGGCCTGCTGAATTTGATGGAGCGAGAGCGGGTCGAAAAGTTTTATCTTTCTCATCTTAACTACGCCGGGCGCGGTTACAAGAACCGTCGTGATGATGTCCACCATCAAATGACGCGAGAGGCGATGGATTTACTCTTTACCACCTGTTGGCAGGATGTGGAGCAGGGAAGGCAGCGTGAATTTGTTACCGGCAACAACGATGCCGATGGCGTCTACCTTCTTCATTGGGTGGCCAGGCAACTGCCGCAACACTATGAGCGTCTGCTGGAGATGCTGAATCGTTGGGGCGGTAACGCGAGCGGTGTCAATATCGCCAACATCGACAACGAGGGTCGCGTACACCCGGACACTATGTGGTGGGACTACACCCTCGGTAGTGTCAAGGAGAGACCTTTCTCCGAGATCTGGCAGGACCTCTCAGATCCACTGATGGCAGGACTGAAGCAACCACAAAGGCCCCTTGAGGGACGTTGTGCAGGCTGCGGTCGGCAGTCCATCTGCGGTGGTAACAGCCGGACCCGGGCCTGGAGAATGACCGGTAACCCCTGGTCAGAGGATCCCGGTTGCTATCTAACCGATGAGGAGATCGATCTGAAATCCGAACCCAACACACTGGCTGCCTGTTGAGCCCATTGTGCTTAGCCGGACTATGCAACGCTTAACTTGCTGTATTGTCGCCTTGCTACTCCTGGTTGTATCAGGTGGACTGGTTTACAGATTCATCCTGCAAGGAGATGTCACACCGGACCCATTGGCGGTTCGATCAGATGGCGTTGGACGCGGGACAGATGGATGACATGCAGTTGAGTCTCCAACAGTTAACCCAGGTACTGGACAACTGTGTCAGTTGTCATGCGGCTTACCGTATCGATCGCGTGGCGGAGTGATTCAATGTCGGCGAAAGCAAGTAACATCATACTGACCGTCAGAAAGACCTCGTATCTGATGCCGCTACTCCTTGCCATCGCTGTTACCGATGCCAGTGCTGGGCTGCCTGAAGTGTCAGTCGATGAACTCTATCGCACGCACTGTGCTGAATGCCACGGCACGGACAGGCTGGGGGGAACGGGCCCCGCCCTACTGCCCGAGAACCTTCGCAGGCTGCGCCCAAAAAAAGCCTTGAAAACCATTGCAGAGGGACGTGCCGCGACCCAGATGCCTCCCTTCAATACACGCCTGAGTACCGATCAGATCCAGGCGCTGGTGGACTATGTCTATACCCCGCTCAAGCATATCCCTGAGTGGGAAATGCAACAGATTGCCGCCAGCCGAATCGAGCACCATGCTCATGGCAGCCTGCCGGACAAGCCGCTCTACGAGGCCGATATCGATAATCTTTTCGTGGTGGTGGAACTGGGAGATCATCACGCGACCCTGTTGAATGGTGACACCTTTACCCCGATTCACCGCTTTCAGACCCGTTTCGCCCTTCATGGCGGCCCCAAGTATGCAGAGGGAGGGCGCTATGTCTACTTTGCCTCCCGTGATGGCTGGATCAGCAAGTTCGACACCTTCAACCTCACCTACACGGCAGAGGTAAGAGCGGGCATAAATACACGCAATCTGGCCGTTTCACATGACGGTCGATTTGTCATGGTGGCCAACTATCTGCCCCACACTCTGGTGGTGTTGGATACAAGGGATCTAACACCGTTGAAGGTGATCCCTGTGGAAGATGAAAAGGGCAAGAGTTCCAGAGTCAGCGCAGTTTATACCGCAGACCCCCGCTCATCCTTCGTTGCCGCGTTGAAGGATATTCCTCAGGTTTGGGAGATCAGTTATGAGATTCCTCCGCCGAAAGGATTCGGCCAATGGATTCATGACTATCGGGCGGATTCGGGGGAAACGGGAGTGACCGAGCCTTTTCCGGTTCGGCGAATCAGGACCCGGGACTATCTCGACGATTTTTTTATCAATCAGGATTACACGCAAATTGCCGGCACCGCACGCGATGGCAAGGGACAGGTGGTGGATCTCGATCTGGGACGCGCCGTCGGGGCCTTGGACCTTCCCGGTATGCCCCATCTCAGTTCAGGCATCACCTGGCGTATCGGTGAACGCCGTGTGATGGCCACTCCCAATATCAAGGCCGGCAAGGTGACTGTGCTCGATACCGACAGTTGGGAGGTGATTAAGGAGATTCCAACCCTCGGGCCGGGTTTCTTCATGCGCAGTCACGAGAAGAGCCCCTACGCCTGGGTGGATGTCTTCTTCGGTGAGCACAAGGATGCCATGCACGTGATCGATAAGCAGAGCCTGGAAGTGGTCAAGACGCTCTATCCGGCACCGGGAAAGACCTCGGCGCATGTGGAATTCACCAAGGATGGACGTTACGCGCTGGTCAGTGTCTGGGACCAGGACGGAGCCTTGGTGATCTATGACGCCCGCACCCTCGAGGAGGTCAAGCGACTGCCGATGAAGAAGCCGTCCGGCAAGTACAACGTACACAACAAGTTGACCCGCTCTTCAGGGACCAGCCATTGAACAAGGTGAATATGAGATGAAATTGAAACCCCTTGCCAGACTCATTGCAGTCGGCCTCCTATTTTGGGTCACGAAAAGTTGGGCAGAGCCGCTGATGATTTCAGTTGACGCCATCCAGGTAGAGGATGGTGATACGCTTAAGATCACAGTGGCAGACCAGGTCAAGCGGCTACAATTGATCGGTATCGACGCGCCGGAGGATATTGAGAACCCAAAATTCGCTGTTGATAGTAAGCGCACCGGCCTCTCTCAGGAGACGTTACTCTCACTAGGCATCATTGCTACCGGACACCTGAAGAAACTTATCACCGCAGGGTACAGCTATGAGCTCAGATGGGAATCGGAGAAGCCCGACAAGTATGGACGGCAGCCAGGGGAACTGTTCACACAGTCCGGCGTCTCGATTAACGCCCGAATGGTGGAAGAGGGCTACGCCATTGCATTGCCAGGGGCGTCGTCAACACTTCAATCGCTGCAACGACAGGCCGAGAGCGAGCGCAGAGGGCTTTGGGGAGTGCTGGCGAAACCAACTCGCCTTTGGGCAGGGGCTGGCGGTTCAGACTGAACTTTCGCAAGCTAATTTGAGCGAATTACCGCCCTTTGAGGGCAGTGAATCAAGGTTTCTATTAACCCGTCAACCAAATAGATTACTGACTCACGGCGGCTGTGCTTTCAAAGTCCTTACCAGTCAACGCATGAAGAAAGGCGGTGATAGCCTCGGCGTCCTGAGCTTTAAGTTCGGTATCAAGCTGAATTCTTGCCATGATTTTTACTACCTCGGAGAGTTCCTTTCCCGAGCCATCATGAAACCAGGGACCGGTGATCGCCACATTACGAAGAGAGGCTACTTTGAAAACCATGCGGTCGGCCTCTTCACCGGTCACCCGAAAACGCCCGAGGTCTTCCGTATTATGAAATTCGGCGTTCACCCCGAGTTTCTCTAGTAGGGTACCGCCGATCATGGGGCCATCATGGCAGCGTACGCAGTTATGGCGGATAAAAAGCGTCAGCCCTGACTGTTCCTGAACGTTCAAAGCCGTTTTATCTCCGCGCATGAAATCATCGAAGCGGGATTCACTGCGCAGTGTGCGCTCAAAAGCTGCGATGGCCTCTGCCATATTGTCATAGGAGAGGGGTGAGGCGTCCTCCGGAAAGGCCTTTTCGAAGGCGTCCATATAGTCGGGAATGGCGCTGAGTTTGTTCACCACGCTCGCTTCATCCGGCATACCCATCTCTATCGGATTCAGTATCGGTTGACGTGCCTGATCCGCCAGGTCCTTGGCACGACCGTCCCAAAACTGGGAACGCTGCCATCCGGCATTGAGTACCTTCGGGGTATTGCGGTCTCCGAATTCACCGCGGGCTCCCGGTGATGTTGGACGGCTATCCATACCGCCCCTGCCGTTTCCTAGCGGATGACAGCTGGCACAGGATTGGCTGTCATTGATAGAGAGGCGGGGGTCGAAATAGAGTTCTCTCCCCAATTCGACACGTTCCGGTGTGTCATTCTCACTGCCGGGCATGATCTGAGGCAGTGGAGTAAAATAGCGGTTGGCTTTTTTGATCAAGCGATCAGTTTTATCTGCCTGCACACCGGGTGTGAACAGGCACACCATCAAGACAAAGACGAGACAGAGCTTGGGTTTCATTTTTGGCTCCCAGGGCTGGAGATTTGCCTATTCACAGCCCTAACTTCAATCAAACAGAAAGGATCGGGTATCGCTCAACGATCGGTGTACGCCGTGACACCTGGCGCAGATGACGACAGCGGCTTCGCCCAGTTTTCTGCCGGCCATTTTGGGCTGCTGTTGAGTCAATGCCTCATCCAGTTCATCGAGTGTTTTTACGCTTGCATCGCCGAGAATCCGTTGACGGGGCAGTTCGTCTTTATGACAGGAGTCGCAACTCTCCGCCAGCCGATGAAGTTGCCCGCGGAGCTGCTGAACAGCTTTCTGTGCGTGGCTCCATCGATTGTCCACACTGGCTATCTTGATGCGGTTGACCGTTTGGGAGAGGGTCTCCATGTGATCGCCATATTCCTGCGGTTGGCCCAGGTCGTCATCAATCTCGATCTTGCTAAAATCCGGTGAGCGATATCGGAGCGCGGTTAGCGCCCGGTACTCCCGATGACAGTTTCGGCAGTTGCGTTGCAGCCGTGAAACGGCGCTGGCCACACGCTTGAAATCCCCTGTTTGGGCTGCCGCTTCAAGTTGTTCGGTCTCTTCCAGCTCGACCTCATCCTGCCACTCGGGCACCATTTCCGGGAGTTTACGATAGTGTACGGCGAACTTATTGGTCCACTTGCGGGTTAATTCCAGGTCTCCTTCAGCGGCATACTCATCTACGGCCTGTAGTTCCCGCCGAAGCGCAAACATGGTGTGAAGCCAGACCTGTCTCTTGCTCTCTGGCTTGTACCACTGTGAAAGTGAATCGGGTAGTAGTGTGAAACTGCGCTCCTGTTCGGCAACGGAGTGACAGCTCAGAGATGCCAGCAGAAGGGCAGTAACACCGACAAGCCAGAACTGTTTTTTATGGATCATGTTATCTTCGTTATCCCAACTGGGCGGAGGCGTTTAGTCGACAACCTTTTGCGGTCCAAGCTGAGAAGTTGCTTGCAACCAATCAGAACTCAACAGCAGCCTACTCTACAACGTGCACCACACCTTTCATCTGGTGGCTCTCTTGGTGAGGCTCGCAGACATAGTGGTAAGTACCTGCCTTTTCGAAGGTGCGTTCCCTGATATCCCCAGGAAAGAAGTAGTCGCCGGGCTCTTCGCCGAGGACTTCAAACCAGGCACTGTGATACTGGCGCTTTTCGTGGTTCTCCCAGCGTACGGTGGCACCCACTTTGACGGTAATCTCTTCAGGTTGGAATTTGTAGTCCTTAGCAATGACTGTGACTACTTCGTCACCGCCGGCAACTGCCTGTTGTGCGCCAAACAGCCACACCAGCAGAATTATGCTAGATCGAAACATAATGGTTCTCTCCGATTCATGGTGGCCACTGACGATCCCTTGGTCTGGAGTAAAGAGCAGTTACTGTGATATTGCGTTGATCTCCGCCTCTGGATTGTCCAGGCCTAATTTGTAGCCGAGTGAGACATGATGAAAGCGGCTGTTGGTGTAATCATCGTGGATCGCAAATCCGAAATTGTAGACGGTGCCTTTTTCGATCTCCACATCACCGGATAATTCAGATTTTAACTTGCGCTTGAAGGTGGCGGTCCAGTAGCCGGCTTCCTCTTTAATACTACCCTGTAGCGCTTCGCCGCCTTTCATAACGCGTTGCTCAAGGATGTATCCATTCTCCACACTGCCGCTGCCGCTGCTTATCCGCACCAGATCCATGATTTCATGGGCGTCAATTTTCGCCTGCAGGGCAGCGTTGTCTTTGAGCTTGTCCCAGCCACCCAGTTTTTTACCACGCCGGCCCTTCTCCTCGACCTTGGTGCGTGACTCCTTAATGTACTTGGTTACGCCCTGGCTGAAATCGAGTGGAAGCCCAGACGCAGCCGGATCTTCAGGGTGGCCAGGCATGGTTCGCAGATCTTCGTGACAGGTACCCCAACAACCGGCCTGGGAGGCGTACTCCAACTCATCGGTTGCCAACATGAAGGCCAGCTTCACCTGATTGTCGGGATCCATTTTCCCGCCATCCACGAAGGAAATAGGCACATGCTCCGCACCTTCCCACTGAAATCGCAGATAGAGATGCTCATTGTCGTGAGTCGCCTGCACCGTCACCGGAATGGCGGCTCTTTTGCCTTCAGGGGGTGTCGGTTCCGCCTTCTGTCCGGTCACCATCTTCTTGCCCATATCGGCGAGCTCCTTCTCGTGGCAGACCGTGCAGCGGTCACCGGCGCGGAAGGGTCGAGCACCGCCGTGAAATTTACCCACCAGGGTCCATTCCATGGAGGTTTGGCCGGGATAGAAGAGGGTGATCTGACGCTCTCCAGCCTTCGACCAGTCAACGTTGTTGCCCACGTCCCCTCCGGCTGGCGAGGCGGCCTTTTGTGGTGCCGCTACTGTGGTAGCGGCAGCGGCTGTAACCTCGGCCTTTACTGCATTGATTTCGGCCTGGTCGTTATCCAACGCCAGTTTATAGCCGAGCGAGACATGGTGAAAACGGGCATTGGTGTAGTCATCATGGATGGCGAAACCGACATTATAGACAGTGCCCGGATCTATCGCGATATTACCCGTGCCTGAAGATTTCAAGGGACGTCTCACTTCCACAGTCCAGAGTCCCGCTTCCAGCCAACCCTGAGCATCCACCTTGCCACCATCGTCCATGATGCGCTGTTCGAGTACATAGCCGCTTTCCGTTTTACCGCTGCTGTTCCAACGGATCAGGTCCATGACCTTGTGTGCATCAAGCTCTGCCTTGATGGCGGCATCGTCTTTCAGTTTATCCCATCCGCCAAGCTTCTTGCCGCGCCGACCCTTCTCCTCAACCTTGGTTCGCGACTCCTTGATATATTTGGTCACGCCGTTGGAGAGATCCAGGTTGAGACCCGCTGCGGCAGCATCATCAGGATGACCGGGCATGGTTCTCAGATCTTCATGACAGGTGCCCCAGCAACCAGCCTGGGAGGCGTACTCCAGCTCATCGGTGGCCAGCATCAGGGCCAGTTTCACCTGATTGGCGGGATCCATCTTTCCGCCGTCCACGAAGGGGACGGGGACATGTTCCGTATCCTCCCACTGGAAACGCAGATAGAGGTGCTCATCATCATGGGCGGCCTGGACTGTTACCGGGATGGCAGCGCGTTTGCCTTCGGGCGGTGTCGGTTCCGCCTTCTGGCCGGTCACCATCTTTTTGCCCATATCGGCGAGTTCCTTCTCGTGGCAGACCGTGCAGCGGTCACCGGCGCGGAAAGGCCGGGCGCCACCGTGATATTTACCCACCAGGGTCCACTCCATGGAGGTCTGACCGGGATAGAAAAGGGTAATCAGGCGTTCAGGCGATCCGCTCCAGTCGACACCAAAGCCATGGGCGATCGCAGCAGGTGCGGCAACGGCTCCAGCGTCTTTTGAATTTGCCGCGGCGAGGGCCTGGGCCACAGCGGCGTCAATTTTCTCCTGTACAGCCAATGCCTGCGCCTGGCGGCGTTCACGCTCTTTTCGTGACTCTTCCTGACGTGCCGCCTCTTCAGCTGCTTCCGCAGCTTCAGCTTTGGCCAGTCCCTGTTTGAAGGATACAGGTATCTCGGTCTTATAGTCCTCAATGGGTTTGGCCCACTCCTCCAGCTCCTCCTCACTGATCTCCTTATGTACGGGTTTGTGCGCAATGCCTTTGTGGCAATCGATACAGGTGTTGCCATTCTCCATGGCGAAGACGTGCTGATTGCGTGCGCGCGGTTTCTGCCTTTCGGGATTCATGGTGTCCCAATCGTGGCAGTTGCGGCACTCTCTCGAATCGGTCTCCTTCATGGCCTTCCATACCCGGCGGGCCATGGTGAGACGGTGTTGTTCAAATTTCTCTGGGGTATCTACGGTCCCCAACATTTTGTGCCAGAGTTCGTTACTGGCTTTGATCTTTCTGACAATCTTGTGCACCCAGGGCCGGGGAACGTGGCAGTCCGGGCAGCTTGCGCCAACACCGCTTCGATTACCGTCGTGAGCAGTGCCTTTGAACTCCTGATAGACATTCTCTTCCATCTCGTGACAGGAAATGCAGAATTCCATGGTGTTGGTGGCTTCCATCACGGTATTGAAGCCGCCCCAGAGTATGACGCCGATGACCATGAATAGGACAGCACCACCCAGTGTCGCACCAAAGGCGACTTTGCGTGAAAGTAGGCTTTTGAATAAAGACTGCTGATACATCGCTTTCCCCGTTCAGGTCACAATGGTCTGCTTAATCACCACACAGGTGAGTCGGGTGGTGTAGAAGTTGGCGAACGAGGCGAACATGAGGCTTGGCCTCATGTCCACCTTGTTTCAACTACGTGCGTGAGACCTCGCGGTCATCAGGTGACGTGATTGATCCGATTGTGCACGTTGAACTTGCCAGTCGGTGCGAACAGACCCTTGACACGCGCCTTCTCTTCGAGAGTTTTTGCATCAAAGATGATGATCTCACCGTTTGGCTCCTTCGAGTCCTTACGGTTCCAGACAGAGGTCCAGACCTCAGTACCATCTGCGTTGAACTCCATATGGACCGCGGCATAGCCGGGCTTATCGGTCAAACGGATGGTCTTGATGATCTCGCGGGTCTTCTTATCGATGACCTGGACCGACTGCTGAACTTCAGGTTCAGGATGCTTGGTCTGATCAGCCCAGACGTAATCGCTCTTGGGATGAGTCCGGATGAATACACCTGGGCCATCGGTCTCGGTCTCGTAGCAGACTTTCCATGCCTGATCGGGATGACCCTTGGGATCGTTACCCCAGGCAGTGACCTTGCCGACGCCAAGATGCACGGTGCCACCGACCGGACCACACTTAGGATCGATCCAGTTGGCGCCCGGGCCGGGATGCGGCAGCTTGTCTACGTCAATAAGCTTGGTGAGCTTCTGGGTTTCGGTGTCCACAACAACCATCTTGTTGGAGGCATTGGCAGCAATCTGGAAATAACGACCAGTCGGATCGTAGAAGCCGTCATGCAGGAACTTGGCGGTATCCATCTTGGTGATCTTCAGATTGTCGATGTCGCTGTAGTCGACCTGCCACATCTGCCCCAGCGAAACCTTCCCCCATTAGGTAGACGCCTACTTGAACAATAGAGTAGGTGTGAAATGGCAAAGATATTAAGTAGAGAAAGAGTTGTAGAATATACAACTGAATTCAAAGCAAAGGTCGTAGCGCTAAC
>NZ_JBSYOP010000025.1:0-43796 GCF_058244685.1 Candidatus Thiodiazotropha sp. AKAK2
GGCGTTAACATAACCCCCCATGTGGGGGGGCGGGCCCCCCCCAACCTTTACATTTCTGGCTTTGGGGGGGGCCCACGCCCCACCAAAATCCTTTGATTGTACTCACTGCCATTTTGGTCCGAGCCTAAGCTGTCTTAATACAACTGTTGTCTACTGATGGCGCTATCCGGATTAGATAAACCCATGCCCGATTCATCCAAACCTGTTCCTCACGTCTGTCTGTTTATTCTGAAGTTCGGTGACGGCGGCGTTGAACGCATGATGGTCAATATAGCCAGAGGCTTGGCGCTGATCGGGGTGAAGGTCGATTTCATCATCAAAAACAGCAATGCCCCCTACCTCCATCTGCTGCCCGAGAATGTCCGGGTGATCAAGTTTCCGGTGGCCAAACAGAGCGACTCCCTGCCCAGGCTGCTCGACTATCTGCAGCAGAACGATCCCGACATCCTGCTGACGGCAAAGACCCGGGATGACGAGATCGCCATGCAGGCGCGGCAACGTCACCATGGCAAGACTCGCTTCTACCTGCGCCCGGGCACGGCCCTGGTTTCCCGTATGAAGGCACGGGGCATGGGCTGGTTGCGGCGTTGGCTGAAGACCCGCAATCTGGTCAAGCTGTTCAATCAGACCGATGGTGTGGTCGCGGTCTCCCAGGGGGTTGCGGATGAAGTGATGGCGTTGAGTGGTATCCCCCGGGAACGGATCAACGTGATTAAAAACCCAACCATCACCCCCGAGCTCTATCAACAGTCAAAGGCCGAGCTGCCGGATCCCTGGCTGGCGAAGGGCCAGCCGCCGGTGATACTCGGTATCGGCGGACTGCGCCGGCAAAAGGATTTTCCCACCCTGTTGCGTGCCTTTGCCCAGGTGCGACAGCAGCAGTCCTGCCGCCTGATGATTCTTGGCCAGGGCAATAAAGAGGCGCAGTTGAAACAGCTCGCCGGGCAGTTGGCGATTGAGGACGATTTTCGTCTCGCCGGCTTTGTCGACAATCCCTACGTCTATCTGAAGCATGCCGGACTGTTTGTACTCTCCTCCCTGTGGGAGGGATCCCCCAACGTGCTCACCGAAGCACTGGCTCTGGGCACGCCCTCGGTCAGCACCGACTGCCCCTCCGGTCCCTTTGAGATTACCCGGGCGGGTGAAGTGGCGCCGTTAGTCGAAGTGGGCGATGTGGACGGTCTGGCCGAGGCGATGTTGCAAACACTGAATCAGCCACCGGATCCTGAAAAGCTTCAGGCAGCCGTGAGTGAGTACACCCTGGAGCGAAGTGCCAGAAGCTATCTTGCTGCATTCGGCCTGACAGCCCCAGTGGCGGTCGATGGTTGAGTCCCGCCGTATCGCCTGCTTTCTTGCCACCTCCGGTCACAGTGGCGTGGACCGGCTGGCGAAAAATCTGTTGCCGGGGATGGCCGAAGCGGGCTATCAGGTCGACTTGCTGAAGATCCACAACCATGGGCCAGAACTGAATCACCCTCTACCGGAGAATCTGCGGGTGGTGGAGTTTAAAGCCAAACATGTCTATCCCGCCCTGCCGGAGCTGATTCGTTATCTGAAACAGTACCGTCCCGAGGTTCTACTCTCAGACAAGGACCGGGTCAATCGTACCGCTCTGTTGGCCAATGCCTTGAGCGGTAATCGTGCCCGGGTGGCAGTACGCAGCGGCACCACGGTGAGTACGAACCTGGCCAGCCGCAGTCGCTTCGATCGCTTCGTGCAGCGTAACTCTATGCGCTACCTCTATCGTCATGCGGATACTATCCTGGTTCCATCTCAGGGTGCGGCGGATGATTTTGCCGACTACATCGGTGTTGAGCGCGCGGGAATTGAAGTGGTGCCCAGCCCGATCATCACACCGAGTTTCTATCAGCGGATGAATCAGCCACTTGACCATCCCTGGTTCAAACCTGGTGAACCGAGAGTGATCCTTGGGGTGGGTGAGCTGTGCCGCCGAAAAGATTTCACCACCCTGATACGGGCATTCGCACAGCTCAAGGATCGATATGACTGCCGCCTGATGATCGTTGGTGAAGGGCGTGCCCGTGAGCGGCTCGAAGCCGAAGTAAAAAAGCTGGGCCTGGAGCAACGGGTTTCATTGCCGGGCTTTGTGGACAGCCCCTACCCCTACATGAAGGCCTCGGCTCTGTTTGTGCTCTCCTCTTTATGGGAAGGATTGGGGGCGGTGCTGGTTGAAGCCCTGGCTGCCGGGACACCGGTGGCTTCCACCCGTTGCCCGAGTGGTCCTGAGGAATTGTTGGGGGATCTGCCTGGAGAGCCATTGGCGCCGCCGGGCGATCCGGCTGCCCTGGCCGATGCGATGGCCAGGCAGTTGGACAATCCGTTGCCCAGGGAGCGGCTTCAGACCGCAGCGGCGCCATACACGTTGGAGAAAAGTGTCACCAGCTATTTGAAGGCCATAGGATTGCCAGAGGCTCAGTAAGCCAGCGGTGTTGAGTGGCTGATACCCATCATCCCGGGTGTATGAGCGGCATACTGGTCTATTTGACTTTGGCCTGACCAGGTGTGTCGTGTTCATTCCAGCACAGGCCGGAATCCAGCGGCACAAGCTGATGAAACCCTCAAGCAGAAACCCTCAGAATTCTTTGTATCATCAATTCAGTATTTTTATTCGGGTTTTGGCGCTTCCCGGCGGGACATCAGCTTTTATTCAATCCTTTATTCTGGCATCTTTGTACAGTGTTTAATTTGTACGTGGCGAGGCGTTTTGTGTCGAATCCCGTCAAATGTGTAGAGTCCGGTTTCAATGGGCCACGCATTCAGGATCCACGTCGTTTCACCCGTGCGCTGGGTTCGAGAATAAACAACCAAGACACTTAAGAGCTTCCCTGGATGGCCGTTTTTAGCTCGGCCTCCAGGGAGTCTGGATCTGACCTGAAGGGAACGCGATGCAGGTCATCGCAATCAATCCGGCATAGGGGGAAGTTGAGATGAAACATCTTCGAGCACTACGAGATTGTTGTCTGCCGATCATTTTTTTCATGACCGTCGCCTCGGCCTGTGCCGGACCCTCGGCTGGTACGTTGAATCACAAAAACTATAAGAGCATCGCTACACTTCAGCAGCAATATGTCTGGTACGACGGTGACGAGCCCAGGACCATCTGGCTCAATCCAAGCCTGATCGCAGAATTTGAATCTTCCGATGCCACCGCATCCGTGATGCGCCAGCGTTACAGCGGGCGGGATGTGGCGGCGTTCCCGGCTCAAGGTAGTGTGCGCTTCTGGCGGTTGGAGTCCGGCAACTCACTAAACGTGACGCAACAGGCGAAGTCCGAACAGTATGCCGGCAGGCTTTCACCGGTATTTCACGACTCTCCCACAGAAGCGGGACCATTAAGGGCGCTACCCGGTGGGCTGATTGTGACACTCGATCCCAGCTGGGAGAAACCCCAGATTGACAATTGGTTGATTCGCAAAGGCCTTGAAGTCGAGCGCCGCTTACCGATTGGTGCACACACCTATCTGTTGCGTACCGCACCAGGGATTGAAGCCCTGGAACTCGCCAATCAGTTGCGGGAGTCCGGTGAGGTTGTCAATGCAACCCCCAATTGGTGGAAACCCAGTTCAAGGCGTTAGAACATGACGATCGCAATTCAATCGAAACAGAATCCAAACGGGTTCAGGTGGGGGCCGCTGGCCGGGTTCCTATTGGTGTTAACCACGGGCCTGCTCGGCTCTTGCGGCGGTGTTGAAGATGATGAGGATGTAGAAGATGAGATCATCGATCAACTGACGACCTTTCTGCTGACCATCAACATTACCGGAGACGGGGAAGGCGGCATCATCTCTACCCCAAGCGGTATCAATTGCAGCGAAATCGACAGTGTTTGCTCGGCACGATTCGACAGTGGCAGCCGTGTGACGTTAAACGTCTATCCAGCCCCTGACAACGCCGTTGAGGAGTGGAGCGGTGGTGGTTGTTCCGGAGCCGGAACCAGTTGTGTGGTAACGATGAATGCCGATACCGAGATCTATCTGACCCTGACTCAGGGGGACCCGCTCTATGATCAGCAGTGGCACATCAAGAATACCGGGCAGAGTGGTGCTACCGCCGGAGAGGATATCAATGCTGAGCCAGTATGGGATGTGGACGGGATCAAGGGCCGTGGTGTACGCATCGTGGTGGTTGATGATGGCGTGGAGATCGGCCACGAAGATCTTGCCGCCAATGTGGCGGTGGATCAAAGCTGGGACTATCAGAACAACGATACGGACCCATCGCCACCACAACCCAGCGCTTCTGACCCATTCGCCCATGGTACTGCGGTAGCGGGACTGATTGCGGCTCGGGATTTGAATGGGGTGGGTGTGCGTGGTGTCGCGCCTCGCGCCAGTCTGATTGGCTATAACGCAATCCTCACCAATACCGATGCGGACAAAGCCGATGCCATGTCACGTGATGCGGTGGACAACGCGGTATCCAGTAACAGCTGGGGTTCGTTCGACAGTACCGGCATGCTCGAGTCGCCACCGTCGTTATGGGAATCCGCAATCCAAACCGGTCTCGCCAGCGGCCGTTTCGGCCGAGGCATCGTGTATGTGTTTGCCGGAGGCAATGGGGCAGAAAGAGGCGATAATTCCAATCATGACGGGTATGTGAACAATCGCGGAGTCATCGCGGTGGGGGCCGTTGACAACGATGGGTTTCAAGCCGACTTCTCCGAGAGTGGCGCCAATCTGTGGATCAGTGCACCGGGCGCAGACTGTGTTCTCTCAACCGATAGAACCGGCGAATTGCCCTACAACGATTCCACCGATGGAACCGCCGATGTATCGAACCGCAGTTATACCTGCTTCAGTGGGACATCGGCCGCTGCACCGGTCGTCTCCGGTGTGGTTGGCCTGATACTCGAAGCGAATCCCAATCTGGGTTGGCGGGATGTGCGCATGATCCTGGCCCAGACTGCGCGTAAAAACCATGCCTCGGATTCCGGCTGGCTGACCACAGGAACCAATCCCCGTTACAATTTCAATCACAAGTATGGTTTTGGTGTTCCTGATGCACAGGCGGCTGTCGCATTGGCGCGCAGCTGGACCAATCTCGGCCAGGAGCGAACCCATGAGACGGATCTGGAGAGTCCGAATGAACCGATCGCGGATATGGGTACAACAACCAGTACCATCACCGTATCCAACAGCGGCATCGACCATATTGAGTATGTTGAAATCACCTTCAGCGCCAGCCATACGGAGCCCGGTGATCTTGAGGTTCTGCTGACCGGTCCCGATGGCTCACAGAGTCTGCTTACCGAGCCCCGTGGCTGTTCCAGCGGATTCCCGCTGTTTACTCGGGTGACCTGCAGCAGTTTCAATGGCTGGGTGTTCGGCAGCGCACGGCACCTCGGGGGCGACGCTGATGGTGATTGGACCTTGACGGTACGGGATCGGGTGACCGGCGATAGCGGTAGCCTACAATCCTGGCGTCTGAAGTTTTATGGCACCGGTGAACCGGAGGCCTGCAGCAGTACCCAGAATGCAGGGGGTGATACGCCCGACACCCGTCAGATCGAGCTGGGCCAGAATTCTGGGAGTTTCGATTTCTACTACGAAACCTACAGCATTCGTGATCGCATGCGCTTGCACTATGAAGGCGAGCTGTTGTTCGATAGCGGTTGTGTGGGTGAGGAAAAGACAGTGCCCATCAACTACTCGGGCAACTCGTCGGTGATCGCGGTTGAGGTGGTTCCAAACTGTGAGGGGACCAGTGGCACCGCATGGGAATACACGGTCAACTGTCCACAGTAACGTTTTGTGATTAACTGGTCGTCCCGGGCCGAAGTTTCTTGACTCAAGCCTTCGCCCCGGGGTTGTCCGCAGGTTGTGACGACGGCGACTTCAATCTGCCTTGTCCATCGGTCGGCCGTTTTGCAATCAAGCCGTAATACGGCCCAACCGCAGTCACTTTGCCTGATCGAAATGGTACCCAAACGCCTCGATGTCGCGTTTGAAGTGGTTGCCCACCAGCTCCGCCAGGTCGTCCGTATAGTACTCCCGATAATCCTTTGAGCGATCTTTTGCCCGGCGTTTGTGGGGCAGGCTGATGTCATCGAGCTTGAGTTGGGTTGTGATTGTTTTGAAATCTTCCGCCAGATTTTCGTAGTGGCCGATGAAATCCACCAGGATCTTGCCCTGCAGGTCGATCAGGTAGTCGAGCTGGGATTGGATGGAGGTGTCCACATGGTATTGATAGGGCCGCTCCGGATCGAGTTTCCAACGGATGAAGTGGTCGAAGTCCTCGATATGGGAGATCAGGTGGGGCCGCTCCCGGCGGATGTGATGGTAAGAGCTGACCTGCAGGTCCCAGGGGTTGCGCACAATGGCGAACTTGAACAGATTGTTGAAGAAATCTTCCGGCAGCAGCTCCTTGGCGGCGACGATCCTTGAGTGACGGGGGAATTTGGTGCCGATACGGTGCCCGCTCAGATGGCTGAAGCGGGAGCAGAGGAACATCGGGTAGTACCAGGGGTCGCGCCAGCGCAGGGGCTGCAGGGCCGATCTGACACTGGTGCCGCCGGTCTTGGCGATGTGGACGAACAGAAAATTGTATTTGATGGAAAGCAGCATGGTGTCAACCGATGAGTTTTAAATAGTGGGTGGCGCTGATCTCAGCGCGGTATTCTGCAACAGCCTCACGCAGCCGCTCTCCCTGTGGTGGTGAGTCGAGTACTTTCCCCATCGCCGCCGCCAGGGCCTGGTGATCGCCAACCGGGACAAGCGGTGCGATTCGACCTTGATCGAGGATTTCGTTCGGGCCGCTGGGACAGTTCGTGGAGACCACCGGTACCCCCAGAGCCATCGCCTCAGTGAGTACGTTCGGTGAACCCTCCCAACGTGATGAGAGTACAAACAGCTGTGCCCGTTTCATGTAGGCGTAGGGGTTCGAGGTGAAACCGGGGAAGTCCAGATCGGCTGTCACGCCGAGGCTTTCAGCCAGTTCCAACAAGGGTGTTTTCTGCCGTCCGTCACCAAGGATGATCAAGCGGCAGGGACGGCTTTCTCTGAGCTGGGCAAACGCCTGGATCAGGGTGTGAAAATCTTTCTGCAGGGTCAGGCGTCCGGCGCCCAGTATCACCGGCACTTCGCTATCCTCGAGCCAGGGGTGAGGTACTGGTGCTTCCGCGGCTGTCTGCAGTTGCGGGGTGATCACTGGGTTGCGCACCACACTGACCTTTTGTGGATCGACCCCGGAGACCGTCAGGGTATCCTGCCGAACCCCTTCGGAAACGGCAACGATTCTGTCGATGTGCGGGTAGAGCAGGCGGATCGGCAGGCGTCGCAGGCGCATCCGCCAAGGGGATTTATGCGCCAGTGCGGCGGTCAGGTTGGTGCCCAGTCGCATCAGCAGTCGGGTTTTGCCGGACCCGGCCAGTACCCTGGCGATGACGGCCATGCGACCGGCCCGGTCTTTCGCCGCCAGCAGTGCCGGTGGATTGGCCTGCTTCAGGTAGCGGCGCAGCGGCCATAGGCTGGTGGCGGTATGCTTGCTGCCGAGATCGATGCGATTCACTTGGGGATGGAGTGCGTCCAGGTGTTTGCTGCGGGTCTTGATCAGCAGCAAGTCGACCCGGGTTCCCTGTTCAGCGATGGCGTTGACCAGATTCAACACCATTCGTTCCACGCCTCCCTCTCCGGAGAGTGATACAAGCACAGCGAGATCCGGGGGCGATACCTTGCTGTCACTCATTTCTTGCCGGGCAGGGTATCGTAATGGGGTAGCGTATAGGGTTCTTCGTACCAGTCAGCAGCAGAGGTGGTGAAGACGTTCTGCGAGGGATGGATACCCGGATCCTCATCCAGGGTACCGGCAGGCACGATTACCGCCTTGCCGCTCTGGGAGCGCCAGGGCAGAGAGGAGCCGCACTGTTTGCAGAAACCGGTGGCAAAGTGTTTCGCCTCGCTCAGTTCGAAACGCCCCACCAGCGCCTCGCCGCTCAGCCATTCAAACTGCTTCGGTGAGACAAACAGGTTGGCTGCAAAGGCACTGCCGGTGAATTTGCGGCAACGGGAGCAGTGGCAATATTGAAATATTCCCAGGTTTCCCTTGATCTGATAACTTACCGCGCCGCACAGACAGCGGCCGGTGGCAATGGTTTGGTCTTCACTCATCGTCACGCCTCTTGGGGGATCGGTACTGGCGCTCCAGGTGTGGCCTGAAGGTCATCAGGGTAAAGGCATAGGTACAGCCGGCGATTATCAGCCAGTAGAAGCGCCAATTCCAGTGTAGATGGCGAAAGTCGGTCAGGCTATAGATGGCAATCAACATGAAGTTGCTGAACAGGAAGGCGAGGAAGTAGATCGAGATCCGCTGGCGGCGAAACGCCTCCATGATTTTCGAGATCATCAGGCCGCAGATCAGGGCGATGATCATGATGCCCACCAGCCCGAGCTGAAACACCACCTCCAGATAGGCGTTGTGCAGATGGTCGAAGCCGATATCCCGGTGGTCCTTCAGGTTGGGGTTGTTCTCCGCTTCCACCAGAGCATGGGTGGTGCCAGGCCCCCAGCCGGTAAAAGGGCGCTCCAGCCATTTGTTGAGTCCGAACTCCCACAGATGCAACCGATAGGTGGAAGCGGTGAGAGGGGCCTCATCCAGGCCCTCGCTGACCACCGTGCCCAGCTCGGTCTGCTCGGTTGAGACTCTGGCCTGAATGGTGTCCCAGTTGAGTGCCAGGATCAGCGCCAGCACCAGGCCCACCGCAGCCAGGGGCATCAGCAGTGAGACCTTTGGCTGTTTCTTGCTCTGGCGAGTGAACTTGAGTGTCAGAAAGATGGTGGGCAGGGCAAAAAAGAGAGCCAGCCAGACCCCGCGGGATTGGCTGATGATCAGCCCCTGGGTGTAGAAGAGTATACCCAGAATGATCAGCACAACCAGTAGGATCTGCTGACTTCGGTTCTGTTTCAGCTGGGGGTTGAGTCGGTAGATCGCCAGGACGATCAATCCAAGGATCACCGCTGCACAATCAAAGCCGAAGATGATCGGCTTGCCAAAATGCATGCCGGAACGCTCCCCCTGCAGCAGTTGAGAGAGGGACTCCCCGTCCAGTGCGCTGAGGATGCCGAGGGTGAATCCGGCCAATATCAGGCCCAGGGCGGTCGGGATTCGCCTCGGAGACTGACTGAGCCACCAGGCGGGGATAAAGAACAGAAACAACAATGCCCAGTCCCTCGCCTGATTGGCCTGGGTCTTGTGGTCGAGTGGAATTTCGGCCATGGCTTCGCTGCCCCGGTAGGCGATATAGGCGATGATCAGCAGGCAGGACCAGAACAGAAACTGTCGCGGCAGGCGTCGCCAGGCGTCACTCGAGAGGAGCAGGCCGATTAGCATCAGCCCCAGCCCCAGGTTGGCCCCGGCGATACTCAGCAGGCTGAAAAAGGAGAAGATATAGAGCCCGAGCACACCAATCCAATCACTGGCCTGCTGCAGTTTCGAGTCGGCTAAACGGCTCGGTTTGAAATAGGGACTAAGGGCTTGCAACATGGTTTCTGCGTTTCTAATAGTTATGTCGTTCTTATAGTTTTCTTATTATTGACCCGGCGCCGGCATAGGCCGTGTTCAGCCGAAGTGTGCCTGTCTGAAGCCCTGAACATGGCCTATCAAGGCGCCGGGCTAATGATATCATAGGAGACCGATGGCTCTGGCAATGCCTGCCGCCCGGTTCGGCCAACTGTAGGCAGCCGCATCTTCACGCGCCTGCAGAGCGATTCGCTTGGCCAGCTGCGGATTATCTCTCAATTCAGCCACCTGTTGCACCCAGGCATCCGGATCGGCCGGATCGGCCAGCAGGGCATTACGCCCAGACTGAAGAATCTCCCGCAACGGCGGAATATCACTGGCAATGATCGGCCGTCCCGCCGCCATCGCTTCGAACAGCTTCATTGGGCTGATCCCGTCCGCATGGCTCAGGTCGGCCTGGTAGGGTAGCACCACCAGCTCGCTCTCGCCGTAGAGCTTGGCCACTTCCCGGTGGGGGACGCTGGGTCGGTGCTGCAGTGCCGGGTGGTTGGGTATCGGATCATCGCAATCGCCAACCAGCACTACCTGTCCAAGTTCAGCCTGCGCAATTCGGGTCAGAATATCCAGGCCCCGGTCCCGACTGATGCGTCCGAGATAGACGATCCTCGGATTGTTCAGGTCATTGCTGTTGAATTCAGGCACTTTTTGAAATGTCTCAAGCTCAACCCCGGAGGGGCTGATATGGATTCGCTGTTCATCCGCACCCGCCTCGATCAGGGCATCAGCAGCGTTGCGGCTGATCGGCAACAGTTGATCGATTATCCCCTGACGGTGCAGCTCGATCACTTGAGACAACTGGTTTCGCTGTATCATCGGCTGCAGGGTGTGCACCTCGAAATGGTGCCTGATCCTCTGGGAGGCAAGTCCGAGACTCAACTCGGGGGAGCGTACATAGACCGCTTTCGCCCGGCTGAGCATGCGTTTATGCAGACGCGGGAAGAGTGACAAAGGCCAGCGCCGATGCAGCCACTGGCTGGCACGGATATCGATCTTACTGGTGATGCCCATCTCATCACAGCGTTGCTGTGGGGTCACCGGTCGATGCCAAGGGGGGAGATAGAGACGGGTGTCGATACCCAGTTCGGTTAGTGCCGCCACTGTGTGCAGGGTCTGGATCAGATTGGCACGGTTGCGATGCAGCCGACTGCGGCCCAGATAGATCAGATCAGGAATGTCAGTGTTCAGCATTGATGTTATTTATAAAAATAAGGAAGTGCTGATTGATTCATCCTCATCCCGGCAGATGTCTGAATCGAGCTATTCATCCACAGGGAAACCGGTTTTCATCGGAATGAGAGATTAATCAGGACTTCCATTAAGGGTTAACACTAACATAATCCCCAAGCTGCTTGTAATATATCCGGTTGTAATTAAATCCGCGCCAGACTCAGAGCTCCATGAAGTCGACGAACAACCAACATCGGATCCAATGTGAAAATCCCTGAGCATGACAATCCGTCGATTCTGATCGTGCGCCTCAGTGCGATTGGGGATATCGTGTTCGCCTCGCCACTGATCCACGCCCTGCGACAACGCTATCCTGCGGCCCGCATAAGCTGGCTGGTGCAGCCGGAATCAAAAGCCCTGTTGGAACACCATCCGGAGCTGGATGAAGTGGTGATCTGGCCCAGAGCCAGATGGCAGACCCTGTGGAAAGAGCGCCGCTGGCTGACCCTCTGGCGGGAGGTGGCAAGCTTCCGCCGTTCATTACGGGAGCGGGACTTCGAGCTGGCCCTGGATGTCCAGGGGTTGTTGAAAAGCGGTCTGCTGACCTGGTTCTCCGGTGCTGCTCAACGGATTGGGTTGGGTTCCAGAGAGGGCAGTCAGTATCTGATGACCGCCACGGTGGAGAAGGGAGGTGAGCCGAGACGGATCGGTTCCGAGTATCTCTATCTGGCAGAGCAGCTGGGTCTGCCTGTGGATCGGTTCGAGATGCATGTGGGGCTCTCCGATGAGGATCGGGTCTCTGCGGATCAGCTCATCGAAAAGCATCAGCTGAAGCGGGGATTCGTGGTAATCTGTCCCTTTACCACCCGGCCACAGAAACACTGGTTCAATGCTTCATGGCAAGCGTTGTTAGAACAGGTAGCGCAGAACTGGCAATTGCCGGTGGTGATGCTTGGTGGTCCGGGAGATCGTCAGCCGGCAGCGGAGATCAAAGCCTCAGACGAGGGATTGATCAATCTGGTGGGGGAGACCACTCTTCGACAGGCGGCGGCGTTGATTGCCAGAGGCTCACTGGTTGTGGGTGTCGATACGGGTCTGACGCACATCGGCATCGCCATGAGCCGGCCGACCCTCTGTCTGTTCGGTTCCACCCGACCCTATCTGGATACAACCCATGAGAACGCGCAAGTGATCTACCATCCCCGCCGCTGTTCCCCCTGCAAACGTAAACCGACCTGCCATGGTTCGTTCGATTGCATGGCTGAGATTACAGCAGCGGAGATCGTGGCGCGGGCCGACCGTCTGCCCGGTTTCAACGGAGGCGGTCAGTGAAAATTCTGCATGTGGAGACAGGTCAGCACCTATACGGCGGCGCCAAACAGGTCAGCTATCTGCTCGCCGGTCTACAGCAGCATGGGGTGGAGTCACATCTGGTCTGTCCGATCGGCAGTGCTATCGGCCGTACAGTGAAAGAGAGTGTGGCTGAGGTTTACGAAGTGCCGATGCGGGGTGATCTCGATCTTGGATTTATCTGGCGAATGCGCCGGATCATTCGTCAGGTTGAGCCTGATCTGTTGCATCTGCACAGTCGCCGGGGTGCCGATCTGCTGGGTGGTATTGCAGGCCGCTGGAGCGGTATCAGAACCGTGCTCTCCCGACGGGTGGACAACCCGGAACCCCCCGCTGTGGTGAGGTTGAAATACGCGCTTTACGACCGGGTGATCGCCATCTCCCAGGGGATCGCCGATGTGCTCCTCGAAGAGGGGGTGGCCGCGGAGAAATTGGCCTGTGTACGCAGTGCGGTGGATGTGGAGGCCTATCAGAAGTCCTGTGACAAAAGCTGGTTCAGAGCGGAATTCAATCTGCCCGAAGATACCCTGGTGATGGCCACCGTCGCTCAGTTGATCAGTCGCAAGGGTCATCGCTTTCTGATGCAGGCGATGCCCAGACTGATACAGCGCTACCCCAATCTTCGCTGGTTGATTTTCGGCAAAGGGCCGCTACAGGAGGAGCTGAGGGATGAGATCGTGCGGCGTGGCCTGCAATCCCATGTACAGTTGGCCGGATTCCGCCAGGATCTGGCAGAGATCTACCCCTGTCTCGATCTGCTGGTACATCCGGCGCTGATGGAAGGGCTGGGAATCGCCCTGTTGCAAGCGGCCAGTGCCGGATTGCCGATCGTGGCGGTGGATGCCGGTGGTATGCCTGAAGTGGTCGAGGATGGTGTCAATGGCCGCCTGGTTCCTGGTGGCAGTGTGGAGGTCCTTGGGGATGCGGTGGAGCAACTGCTGGGCGATGAGTCCCTGCGCCGGGAGATGGGTGAGTCGGGGAGAGAGAAGATGCGTAGAAGTTTCTCGGTGGAACAGATGGTGGAGGGTAACCTGGCCGTCTACCAAGGCTTGCTCAACACAGATAACACCCCATGAGCGAGATCAAAAGCCTACAGATCATCGGCAGCAAATCCTTCGGTGGTGCGGAGCGCTGGTTCCAGCGCTTCTCCCTGGAGCTGGAGAAGCTTGGCCATCCAACCGAGATCGGTGTGCGCCGGGACAGTGAACTTGATGGAGAGCACTGGGGCAACCTGAGCTGTCATCCACTGGGAATGCGCACGGTTTGGGATCCGCTGTCGAAATACGAAGTGAAGCAGCTGATCAAACAGCGCCAACCACAGCTCGTGCAGACCTACATGGGGAGGGCAACCCGGCTCACCCATCTGCCGAAACAGAGTGGTGCTGTGCATGTCGCTCGTTTGGGCGGTTACTACAAAGTAGATGGTTACCGACACGCCGACGCTTGGATCGGTAACACCAAAGGGATTTGTGACTATCTGATCGATGCCGGTTTTTCCAGTCAACAGGTGTTCCATATCTACAACTTCGCTGAACTGCCTGAACCTGGACCGGCCCCGGCAGGCCTGAAAGCTGAGCTGGGCATACCTGAGGATGCCTGGGTACTGATGACCCCGGGTAGATTTGTTCTCTTCAAAGGCCACCGCTTTCTGCTCGATGCCCTGGCTAAACTACCGGATGAGATCGCTGACCGACCTGTCTGGCAGGTCATTCTTGGTGATGGGCCACTCAAAGATGATCTGCACCAGCAGGCAGAGCAACTTAATATCGATCAACGCATTGTCTGGACGGGTTGGCAACTCAATCCGGATGCCTACTATCGGCTCGCTGATTTGATTGTCTTTCCTTCCACCAATGCGGAGCCTTTCGGCAATGTCATGATAGAGGCTTGGGGATATAACAGGCCCCTTGTCACCTCGGCTTCCATGGGAGCAAGAGAGGTAATGCAGCATGGTGAGGATGGGCTGCTGTTCGAATGCGAAAATTCGAACTCACTAGCAATATATATTGAGCAGGCTCTGAAGGATGAGAGTTTGCGGAAATCGATGGCGGACAGGGGATTGCAACGGGCCCAACAGGAGTTTGCCAAACAGCCGATCATGCGGGCCTATCTGGAGCTTTACACGAATCTACTTAGTGGACGATGAGAGGGTTGTTTTAAGTTTGCCGGGTTAGCTCGTGTTTTTTGTAAGCGAAATGATATTGTTAGGAATGTGGTTAGTTGATTAAAGAGGCCTGTACGCTGTCGCTTATCGGATCGTGCGATGTTAATCGCTCATAATATGATAGATGAGTGTTAGTGTTGGAAATCAGTGATTGGATTGAATCTTGATCTGACGATTGTTGATTTGCCTAGGTTGTTTTCTGGCGCCTGAAGTTGAATGGTTATTACTGTGGATTGCAGGGAAGGAAGCTGATTCGGCTATTGATATAGGGGATTGTGATGGAAGGAAAGAGGCTTTACCAGATGGATTCAAGAACTGCTGATACCCTATTAGTCATGCAGTCAATTCAGCTTGTAGCGCTTATTGTTACAAGTATGCTCCTGGCACAATACGACTCAAGCAAATTGTAAAAATGAAGCTGATAGCTACACGAACAAATTATTGGATCTTAATGCTTCTGCTGACAGCCCTCTCCTCTACAAGTCTGGTTGCTGAAGCAAAGTCGGCTGCCGGCGCATTGAAAAAAATGGATCGGGATGGGGATAACCGACTCAGTTATGACGAATGGCGAAAAAAACGACTATTCAAGCGAATCGACTTTGATGGCGATAACTATCTCGATATAACTGAGTTGAAGCGCTTTTTTGGTGAAGCTGTTGAGGGTGTGAATCCGGGGAGTCTGCCTGACAATAAAACAATCAGTGCTATCAGAAGGTCGAAATTTGACGACCCCCAGGATCTTAAAGAGAAAGGTTTGATTCCTACAGGCCTCTATCCTGTCTGGCCGAAAGGAATTGCCTGCCGTGGTATCGATGAGACCTATGCCATGGACTACTCTCATAAGCGACCGAAAGAGGCTTATCACGGTGGTATTGATCTGCCTGCACCCTTTGGTACGCCGATTCTGGCTGTGATGGCGGGTGAAGTTGTGGCGATCTATGATGCGGCCAGGACCAATCCACGCGGTATCGAGGTTGTACTCAGACACACGCCAGAGCAGAGTGGTTTGCCTCTCTACCTCTATTCACGTTATACCCATTTTGATTCCCTGCCAGGGTTAACAATCGGTGAAACGGTAGCGATGGGCGATGTATTGGGTGAGACGGGTAATACGGGATTGCTCGGTTGCGAGCTCAAGAACAGACCTTGCAGGGGCAGATCGCGTCGACCGGCCCTGCATTTCGATATTCTCTATTCAGGTCGCCCGGAATATTACGATACTGGTAGCGTCTTGATTCCCGTAGATGGATATTGGATGGATCCAAATGCACTTTTTCGTGGCAGTATGCCGGTGGACTCTGAATCTTTGAAAGCTCTCGCGGAAAACCGAAAGGGTGTCTCTATCGCGTACAGACTTGAAGAGGGTGGGGTATGGCCTGTGGATACGAAGATGATCTGGCCTTACGCATGTTGGCAGGAATGAACTGGTTATATTTTTATTGTTGAAGTGATGAATCTCATAGTATGGATTCAGTCGCAGTGCTTGGTGGTCAGCCGTCATTGATAAGGTGGATGCATTATGAAGTCTCTAATTGCAATAGTCCTGTCTGTTTTCGTTTCATGGTATTTCATAGATTTGGCGTCTGATAGTCTGCTCAGAAGCATCATGGCGCCAATATTACTCTTTGTCTCGATCGGTGCATTTGGCTTTTGGTTGGTTATAAAAGCCGGTATCGGTCGAGAGGCTGATGGGAGGTATGGCGGTGATACTGGTGGTTTTGGCGATGGAAGTGGTGATGGAGGTGGATGTGGAGGGGAGTAGCCTGGCTGTGATGGATCCAAAGGTTTTTTCTTTCAGGTGTTGATGTTTAGTACAAGGAGTCGGTATGAAGTTTTAGTTCAATCAGCCTATCTCAGACTGATTTATCTTCTAACGCCGATAATTCTGTGTTTAAGTTTACTGGCTCCGGTGTTCATGGAAAAGAGTTTGTCCATCTGTTGGCTTCAAATGTTTTCCTCTATGTGCTTTTAGGGTGCGTTATTTATACAGCCCATAAGCAACCAAGAACGCCTGTTTTTGAGATCGACAACGATACTCTGAACGTGAATGATATACGGTGTAGCGTTAAGAGGTACCACTGCAGTCTATGTGGTTCGGTAGAAAACTCAATACGATCCATGATGATGTTGTGTGCCGCTTGGTTCCTTGAGTGGCAGGGATCGAGAGAAGCTGTTATCCGTGTTGAAGCTTAAGGAGCCAGGAGCTCGACAGAGATTAGGGTAGTATAAAATGACGCGTAGCCGAAGTGGAAAAGCCAAGCACGCCGGTAGCAAACTCTACAGGATTCTATTCACAAAACTACCACTTGGTAGAATATGGGAAAAACCAAGGCCGTTGAGTTTTACAGTTTTGGTTCTTTTTGCGGCGTTTTGTGTCTTGGTATTTGTCAGTGTTCACTATCTTGGTTTTATTGAGAGCGTGCTGTTTGCTCTGATTTTTTCGGGGATATCACTCATGATAATGCTCGATTCGATCCGTACGGCAAAAAAAAGAAAAAGTGGTTTCAGGATCAAGGGGTTTCATAGAGATGAGTGACAGCGTACGCCATTTTGTTTGGTGATTCGGCGTGGATGATAAGCAGTTAAAGTAGGCGGCAAATAAGAACAATGAAAATATTCTATCCGATTATACTGTTGTGTTTGTATCCGCTGGCAGGTCTGGCCGATCTTGCCTATATCAATCAAATTCCCGATTTTACCCAAACAGATGTCACCTATTCTGGTAGTGGTAACGGGCATCAGTTTTGTGCTCCAGTTGCTGTGTCTAACTCATTTGTTCTGCTGAGTGGCCGCGCTCAGGAACAGAATGAGATGATCGCGTTACTTGCCTCTTCCGAGTATATGAATACCAGTCTTAAAAATGGTACCGGAACCACAGGGGTACTGCGTGGTGTCGATAAGATCGCTAAAGAGTTGTTTGGTGGTTATTCAAAGCTGGAGTATCAAGGTTGGAGAAAACACGCTTCGAAATATTCGACAGGGATACTTCGTCCCGAAATAAACAAACTGAAAAACGCTATATCCAACCGATCTGCTGCCTGGTTGAATGTCGGGTGGTATCGATACGATAAGACAAGGAATGAGTATCGACGATTGGGAGGTCACTGGGTGACCTTGGTTGGTGCAGATGCCGAGCATTTGGTAATACATGATCCTGCGCCAAGGGCCGGGAGAGGCTTTTCAAATGAGTTTGTCGAGTATCAGACTATCAACAGCGGTATGTTGGTGGGTGGCAAGGAGGGGCTGCCGGTTGAGGCTGAAGGCTACCTGGTGCTTGGAAGGGGATTTCATTTAAAAAGCGGTGCTGACTTTGCTATCGTGGACGGTGCTGTCTATTTCAGACTCTAACATTCCAGGCAGCTACGGGGTCAACCAAGCCGATTCGCTTGCATGGATGCTGATCCTGGCGGTTAGCCGAATTTCGATTGGTCTACACTTTTACCAGAAGGGGCATCAAACTGTTACGCACTTGGATTCAACAAGAGGAAATGCAATGGAAAACAATCCTGTAGGCTGGTTTGAGATCTATGTGGACGATATGGAGAGAGCAAAAAACTTTTACCAGACGGTGCTTGATACTTCCCTGGAAAAACTCGTTGTTCCAACCGAATCAGGGGTGGAGATGTGGTCATTTCCTTCAGATATGGAGCGTTATGGGGCTCCTGGTGCGCTGGTGAAGATGGAGGGATTCTCTGCTGGTGGTAACAGCACACTGGTCTATTTCGGTTGTGAAGACTGTGCGACAGAGGAGTCACGTGTGGAGAAGGCCGGAGGGCGGATACATCAGGCCAAGATGTCTATTGGCGAATATGGTTTTATTTCGATCGTAATCGATACTGAGGGTAATATGTTCGGGCTTCACTCAGAAGGTTAAATGTCCACTAAAAATCAGAATATTATGAGTTCGTTAGTGAGTTTCAGTGAGTCTGGTGGGTAAGGGGGGTGCAATGAACAAGGTCTATTCACTATTAAGATATATGCTGGTTTTACTGTTGGCTGTAACGCTTGCATCCTGTACGGCGGGAGATTCTCAGTTCACCGCGGAGAATCCAGCGGGATTCTTTTGGGGGCTCTGGCACGGTGTGATCTCTGTGATCAGTCTGGTAATCCATCTATTCAACGACAATGTGGTTGTCTATGAACTGGACAACAGTGGGGGTTGGTACGATTTCGGATTCCTGCTTGGTGTCATCATGGTCTGGGGTGGTGGTTGTCATGCCAGCTGTAAGACAAAGCAGGAGGCGAGCAGTGATAAAGAGTGGGATGAGATCGGTGACAAAGTGGAGAATAAAGTGATGCGCAGGCTTAAGGAGTGGGCGGAAGAGGATGCGCCAGCTGGGTCGGATGGGGAGTGGGATGAGATCGGCGAGAAGGTCGAGAAAAAACTCAAACGCAAGATTCGTGAGTGGGCTGAAAAAGAGTGATAATAAAAGCGTCTGCGAATGAAGATGTAGATGCAGTCATCGAGCTGCATAAGCAGGTATTTGGTGCAACTGAAGGCGAAAGTGTAGCCAGGTTGGCTGCTGATCTGCTTCGTGATGAATCGGTGAAGCCACTGATCTCACTGGTGGCTATGGATGAGGGGCAGATTGTAGGGCATATTCTCTTCAGTTCTGTGACCATAGAAGGTGCTTTGAATTGTTCGGGAGTCATTCTGGCCCCTTTGGCTGTACGCGAGGCCTATCAGAAATCAGGTATCGGTACTGCTCTGATCAAAGAGGGTATTGAAAGAGCAAGGAAACTGCAGGCCGATTTCGTGCTGGTTCTTGGTGATCCCAACTACTACCAGCGTGTTGGCTTCTGGGCTGGACATGGAATTGAGCCACCCTATCAGATCGACTATCCGGAGGCCTGGATGGTATTGGAATTGAACCCGGGAGCGGTCAGCGACATTAAAGGCAAAGTGCGATGTGCAGAGGCCTTCGGTAAGCGCGAGCTCTGGTAGTCTGTGCATCAGGTTCGCTTGTTGATTGATTAACAGGCGGTAGTATTCAGAGGTAATCCATCATTCCAGAACCATCGAGTTCCTCCAGTGCAGGGATGAATGAGGGTTATACAACTGGTGATTATTGGTTATGCGTATAACGCTACTAAGACATGGCAGTCCTGATTTTGAGTGGCAACGAAGTGTTAGAGGCTATGAGTTTAAACAGCTGGAAAGGGAGTATGATGGTGCAACTATCAACGATTCACCACCGGCGGAATCTGTTCAGCAGATAACACATCACCACTGTTTCGTTTGCAGTGATTTGGCTCGATCCTTGGATTCGGCAAAGGCGCTTGGCGTGGCTCAGGTGGACTTCTCAGATCGACTCTTTCGTGAGTTGAATCTGCCCTATTTTGACAAAACTTCGCTAAGACTACCGTTGGAAATATGGGTCATTGTATTGAGAAGTCTGTGGTATATGGGATTTTCAAAAAACAGTGAGTCATACCGGGAAGCCAGGTCGAGAGCAAAGTCGGCCGCAGAGAGGTTGATTGAGTTGGCGTCGAAACATCATGCCGTGCTGTTGGTTGGTCATGGTTTTCTCAATCACTATATTGCCAAGGAACTGAGGGCATTGGGTTGGAATGGCCCTTCAAGTCCAGGAAGAAAATACTGGGAGTTCGGTAGCTACGAAATGTGCGTGACAACAGAGTGAGTTGAACTTCAGAAACGGTCGAATATGCACAAACCGCTAAAAGCTCTGATGATGCATCTACCGCAGAGAGGCTGCGTGGAATGGATCGGTGTGAGGCCTGCACGTGGTGAACCCATGCGCTCTCTCCAATCGGTGATGGTCGAGCTGGGAAAAGGCTTGGTCGGGGACCGTTTCAAAGGTCGTGCCGAGAGTGCCAGGCAAGTGACACTGATTCAATATGAGCATCTACCGGTCATAGCAGGATGTCTTCACCGAAAAGAGCTGTTGCCTGAGCTGTTACGCCGAAATATTGTGGTGTCGGGTATCAATCTGCTGGCACTGAAAGATAAACGCTTTCAGGTTGGTGAGGCGGTTCTCGAGTTCAGAGGGCTTTGTCACCCCTGCAGTAAGATGGAGAAGGCTTTGGGTGAGGGAGGCTATAACGCAATGCGTGGTCATGGCGGGATCGTTGCAAGTGTAATTCAGGCCGGAAAAGTCAACCTTAAGGATAAGGTTGTTTCATTGGGTGGTGTGGCTGAATCACCCTAGGGTGAATTGGAACATTGTTTACATGTCCTGGTTGACTTCAAGCTGTGGGCGCAAGTGTGGCATTACTCATACCGATGAGTCATCTATACTGCAATGGTGGGTGATTCATGCGCAGGGCCAGCCGATGTAAGGTTCGGTGTTTGAGTCCGCTTGATCATAAAACTTACAATGAGGGTTTACGCTTTGACACTCGGCTTTACCCGTCAAATTGTCGTTTCTGCCACGCCGGCAATTACATTCCAGGCGCTTACCGCAGAGATCGATCAGTGGTGGACTACGAATTGCAACGTTATCACTCAGATTGGCGATCGAGTAACTTTCAGATTCGATTCAACCTATTGGAAAATGGAGGTTATTGGGCTGTCTGAGAACAGACTGATAGAGTTGCTCTGTATTGAAGCCCATCATCTCCATCAAGGTTTGCCTGCCTCAATCGAGAAGGAGTGGGAAGGAACAAAACTCAAGTGGGAGTTGCAAGCGGTTGATGGAGGTACTCAGATCGATTTCCTCCATGAGGGTCTTGTGTCTGAACTTGACTGCTATGAGATCTGTGAGCAGGGCTGGAACTTCTATTTTACCAGTAGTTTGAAAGATTATCTGGAAACGGGTAAAGGATCACCTTATCAGAATGCTGAGACCTGAGTCGTATCAGGATAAAACACTCTGTGAAGAGTTCGTATTCATTTCCTCAGATGAAGCCGCTTTATCAAATATCATCCATACTGTCAGGCTTGATCCGGCTGCGCCTTTGCCAGCACTCAGAGTTACCGATCTGGATGGTTGCGTTGCGGGACTGGCCGTATTCAGTGGTAAAGTGTAGAAGTCTGAACTTGATCTGACAGATTGAAAGTCTAGTTTTGATGTCATCTAACAGTCATAGTTTCCGTCCCGGTAAAAGGAGACATAGCGAGTCGTTAGCTTAGACGCCTGCTACGCGACCGAAGCTGACATTAAAGTGATTTCAGAGTACTTCTAATAAGTAGACTGTCAACGCTTTACATAACCGGCAGTACAAAGCAGTGCGAAGAACGTGTGGCGCTTTATCTATCATAGTGCATGCATTTGTTTACAGCACCTCATCGAATTTGGTCTAGTACGTTATGTTTTTTAGCTAGGCTTTGAGCCTCAAATAAAATATCACGAGCCATTTTAGGGTGACCGGTTAAAAAATAGGCAACGGACAGCTTTCTTTTTGCTTGAATCAGGAAACCTAGCCGGGAGTCACTTGTTGATAATAATTGCACGCCTTCTTCTAGTAGTGAACGCCCTTTCCAAAAACGAAGCTGATAGAGATAACCAAATCCTAGCTCAGACATAGCTTGGCCAACTGCACCATCCGAAGCTCCCTTTCTTTGACGTGCCTGTAGCACATACTCATAGTCTTTCACCGCCGCCCATATCGCTCCAAGTCGTCTGTAAATGCTACCACGGGTTGCTAGAAGATTAGCACCATCTCCAGCACCTTCAGAAATTGAGCGCTCTATGTCTTTGAGTGCCGCGCCCAAGAGAAAACGCCGTGTTATCAATGAGCGCGATATGCCAGCAATAGAGTATCGTGAACTCGCAAGTGCGCCACCAGGATAGGCCATTTCTTCGTCTTTCCATGCAGAATGACCTAATATTTGCATTTGGTTTCGTGTTTTTGCTTGCTGCACCAAAGCAGGAAGAACAGCTAGGTTGGGGTGCCCATGTAGTCCGTACCATGAACCTGCTGACGCCCATTCTCCGTAGAATCTATTCCAATAATTCAGAAATTCTCGTCGATCAATTTTACTACTAGATGCGCTGGAAAGTTCACGAAAAACAACCCAAAGCTTTGTTAAACGCCCCTCCTCATCAGATTGGCTCCGCGCGTCATTTAGCAATTTTGAAATAACTATTTCATTTGGTATAACGGTTGAATCTAAGAAAGCCCCATCAAAAAAAGGTAGTGACTCGTTTTCTGCTAATCCACCTTTGGCGTCTGCACCTCGAAGATTGAAGAAACCATCCACCAAATTAGCACGCAGGCGTCTTATGGCTTTCTGTTGGCCAACCGATTGATCTATCTTCTTTATGAGATATTCATGGATTTTATTAACAATTTTAGATCTTTCATATGGCCCTTCCCAATCAACAGAGGGTATCGCGTTACGGAGCATCCCTAACAGAATTTCGAGTTTGCCATTTGGTTGAAATCCCGCCACTTCAAACACACGCACCTTTCTGCCTAGTAGAATTGCATAGAAAAGTTCAGCCTCCCAATATGAGACATGGGCGATTTGATCATCAATCCTTAATCCTGTTCCGTACCAATCGCTGCCTAACAAGATAAGGAATTCTTGTGATTCTCTGATGCGCCTAAAAAGCCCTTCCAAGGTATCGCCAAATGTATCTTCTCTATCCAGTTCATCGCTAGTTCTAAAATCGTCAAGTTCATCGACCCAAATACCACGATTATCAGGTAGTTCCAAATCATGAACTGCCTTTCGAATATCGACTAATCCCTTCACCGGCGATGATAAAAACGAGTAGATCATAAAGTAATAGTATAAACGCTATTAGATCAATGAAGATCAATAGTGTTAGACATCGATTGATGTTGTTGTTAAGTCCGCTTTGGCGAGTCTACAATCTATTGCTCCGTACAAAATGGTCTGCTTTAGACCTCTAGGGTTCTCATGTTTTATATGGTTTAAGCTTCCGCTTTTGGCCGTTCTCTGCCGATGCAGCAGGCTTTGTATTCGGTCTGCATTGAGTTAGTTAAACCTGGGCAGCCTCTCTCCGCTGTCAGGTGGCATCGGAACTGATCATAATATATGCCAGATCTAGTCTAGATTTCTACAGGTAAAGTTGTAATCGTTATTTTTGGGTAACCTGCTCTCCTTCCTGCCGCTGTGATATGGCTCATTGGAGCGGCTCTATCAATGCATACAGGCCCATGGTGTTGAGGTCCTGTCTGTGATGTGGGTGAAGATGATGAGTGGTTGGCGGCCGTGAGTTCGATCACGCCTCAATCCATGAGAAACTGTTACCGCTTGTTGACAAAAAATAACAATCCATTGAGAAAACAGGCCGATCAAGCGTGGTTTTCAATATTGGTCGATGTTTTGGAGTGATTCATTTCCACGGTTTGACTCATCAGTCAGATAGTCACAGCTTCAATCCTGATCCGGGACCTGTTGGTTTTTCCGGCGGTGTATTACAATGCCGGGGCCGACAAACAGGTTGGTCAGTCTGTAATTTTTAAAGTTCTAGGAGCTGTGTCATGAGTGAGCTGTACTCAGAGCATCCTGTCATGTTCAAAAACAATCCGATCGGATTTATTGTTTCCATCATCCTGATACCGGTATTTGGTGTTGGCTTGGTGATACTGCTTGTCTGGCATCTGCAAAACAAAGCCTCCAAGTTAACCATCAACGACACTGAAATACTCTATGAAAAGGGACTTCTGAGTAAAGAGCGCTCGGAGATCAGTATCAGCAGTGTCAGAACCACCAAGGTGAAACAATCCTTTTTCGATCGTATTTTCGGTGTTGGTTCGATTGAGATCTATACGGCCGGCGATAGCCCGGAAATCGTGGCGAAAGGCCTGCCTGATCCAAATAGGATCAGTGAGATTATCCGTCCCAGGAAAGATGATCAATGATCGGTGAAACTGACAAAAAGGATAAACGGGAGTCGAGAACCATCGCGATTGTCCTGATTGCCATGTTGTTAGTCCTTGGGGTTATCCTGGTACTGATGCTGCCTGAACTCACAGAGCTTGCCAGGATGCATCTGAGTCCGGGTTTGGGAGTCAAGGACTCTGCCCTGATCTCCTTTTTTGTCTCAGTTGTTCTGCTGGTGCTGTTCGCACTCTTTTCCGGTGACGGTCTGATTGGGGAACTCCAGTTTATGATTCCTGGATTTTTTCTGTTTTTTGTACTGAACTGGTTACTGATAGCCTGGGTGTTTTAAACTTACTCTTTCAAGAACTTCTGTTACAAGATGGTCAAAACTGTCGATCGTTACATTGCCGATCTGCCTGAGGAGCGTAAACAACGTTTTATGCTTCTTCATCAGATGATAGTGAATGAGTATCCGGATCTGATCGTTGACATGCACTATAAGATGCCAACCTATCGACTGGGTGAAGGTTGGGTTGCGCTGGCCAATCAGAAAAACTATATCTCTCTCTATACCTGCAGTGCCACGCACATCGACGCCTTCAAAACAAAATATCCGCAAATCAAGACAGGTAAGGGTTGTATCAATTTCAAGGATAAGGATCCTCTGCCCCTCGATGATCTTGCATCGGTGGTTCATCACGCAATCTCCGAAGCGAAAGGCCATTGATCATGGGCTTTTCTGTCAGTCTACTGTTACAAATCAGCTAACCATTCATACAATTGGTTACAGTAACCCGTCAGAGATTTTCTTAAGCTTATGAGTGTGGTCGGGCTTGCCTGAATTCTCATAGTAACGTCTCTGCCCGGATTTGGGCAGGAGAGACCAAAATGGAATCCTGAGTGCAGCTGAGTGGCGTCCTCAATACAACAGTTCAGGTCAAATAAAGGACATGATCATAAGACCTTACAAGCCATCGGATTATGAATTTTGTGAAGCGCTGGTTAATCAGGCCTGGGGCTTCGATGAGATTTTTGAACCCGCTGATCTGTCGGCCCTGGCGAAGATTATCTATACCAAGGGCTCTCTGGTCAGCAGTAATTATCGAAGGGTTGTCGAAGATGACGGCCGTTTGGTCGGATTCATTTTCGGCTATAATGAATTTGTCGGTAAGCCAAAAGGCAAGCTGTTGTTCACGCTGCAAATATTGTGGCGACTTCTGACGGTCAGGGGGGACAGGCCGGAGGATAAGAAAAGCCTGTTTCAGGCAATTCAAGAGCACCAGAAGAACAGGGCGGCCATTGTCGGGCAGGGCAGAAGTGAAATTGTCTTGTTTGTGGTGGCCGAAGACTATCAGGGAGTGGGTGTCGGCAGTAGTCTGTGGTGCGGGTTTGAATCGTTCTGCAAGTCCGGCAGTGTGCGGGAGATCATTGTGGAGACCAACCGGATGGGGGCCAGTGGTTTCTATGAAAAACTGGGGTTTGAATTGATTGCGGATTTTGATTCACCTCTGCATGAATATGCCACCAAAGGTGGTCAGGCCTGTATGTATGAATATCGCACTGGGCAATCATCGGGGAGATGCTGAGAACCGGATAAAGGGATATCCGTTGGGCTGGGCGAATTAAACAAGGATGTATGATGAGTGCGCTCTCAACAACGCGCTATCAATGGATTCTGCAACTTCTGTTTGCCGTCGGGCTTCTGTTTTCCATTCTGATCTTTTATGTCAATCCGCCATTGAATTATGCTTGCCTGGCGTTTATGGGCATAGGTCTGGTTTCCGGTTTGGTCTTTTTAGAGAGTGTTCAGCACAAACTGGCGAGGTTGGTGGTTTTGGCTCCCATTTTCTGGCTGGTGGTGATCATCTCCCTGGCTGTGGCAAAAGTGTTGTCGCCCTATGTGTAATCGATCCATACTGAGTATTTGAGATGAAGCAACAAATCAGGCATCTGGATTCAGGCCGGGAGTTCTATATTGAGGAACGGTGCCATATCATCGAACTCTGCAATAGCGCTGATGATCCTGACTGCTCTATCGCCAGGGCAAGGGTTGAGCCGGGTGTTACAACTTGCTGGCACCGCCTGTCGGAGACGGCGGAGCGATACCTTATTCTCAGTGGAGAGGGGTGTGTGGAAGTCGGTGAGTTACCCGCTGCAACGGTCAAACCAGGTGATCTGGTCACTATCCCGCCGATGACCCCTCAGAGGATCACCAATACCAGCTCGGAGGATCTGATCTTTTATGCTATCTGCACTCCCCGGTTTCTGCCTGAACATTATCAGCAGCTTGAATCTGCTGAGTAACCTGTTAGGGCATGATTTGCACCCAGCGGCATTATCATTCACTCATGTAGAATCACTACACCACACACATTCTGCCTTGCTGGACACAAAAACAGACCCAGCAGGACGTATTGGATTGGTGTTAGCAGGTCCAAGGTAAACCGATGGGGGAATTGAGCAGACTCAAAGGGCTTGGCCCTAAGTCAGAAAAGGCTCTCAACGAGGTGGGTATCAGTACCAGGCGTGAGTTGGAGGACGTCGGTGCGGTTGGTGCCTACAAAAGGCTGATGCACGCCGGCGGAGAGAAGCCGAGCCTGAATTTTCTTTACGCCATGGTGGGCGCGTTGGAGGAGAGGCATTGGTCCGAGATAGCAAAGGTTGAGAAGGCCAGGCTGTTGATGGAGCTTGAGGATAGTTATCAACTGGATGAGATACTGGGGCAGGACGCTATCGACAGAACACCGGAGTCCAAGCGTGAAGATTGAGACAGAGATCGCGTTGCTGGAGGATATCTTCGCCGAATGGCAATCACTGATCGGCGAGGAGTATCAGGGCTATCGAAATCACGTCTACAGGATGGTCCACTTCTGTCAGATGCTGAGCGATGGGGATGAAGCGGCCCGGCAGAAGATTCTGATTGCCGGGGCGTTCCACGATCTGGGGATCTGGATCGAGGATACGGTGGACTATATTCCCCCATCGCTGCCACCCATGTTGGAGTATCTGCAAAGCTGTGGGCTTGAGGCCTGGTCGGAAGAGATCAGCCTGATGATCACCGAGCACCATAAACTCCGCCCCTATAACGATCAGGCGCAGCTTCTGGTGGAGTGCTTCAGGCAGGGGGATCTGGTCGATTTTTCAATGGGTCTGTTCCGCTTCGGCCTTACAAAGGCGCAGGTAGAGGAGGTCAAAGCGGTTTTTCCCAATGCGGGTTTTCATGCAGCACTGGCGAGGCGGGCCGGTCGATGGTTTTTGAAACACCCCTTTGATCCACTGCCCATGATGAAGTGGTAGCAGGCCCTAGTAGGGATCTGGAATAACCTTGCGTTTCTTGAAGCGTCGGTGGATCCACAGATACTGCTCCGGGGCATAGCCCACAGCCTGCTCGATCAGGCCATTGATGCGGGCTGCATCCGCTGGCAGGTCCTCTGTGGGGAAGGCCTCCAGGGGCGGGTGGATGATCAGCTTGTAGCCGCTGTCGTCCGCCTTGCGATAGCCGGAGAAGAGGATGGTGTCGGCCTTGCTGATCCTGGCCAGCCGGGAGGTGGCGGTATTGGTGCCCGCCGGTTCGCCGAAAAAGGGGGCCAGGGTGCTGTTGGGGCCTTTGAAGCTCTGGTCCGGGGCGTACCAGACCGGCAGGTTCTTTTTCAGGGTGCGCACCACCTGACGGATCTCGTTTCGCGGGATGGCCGCCTCGAAGCGCTGTTGCCGGTTACGGGTGAAGGCCCACTCGATGACCGGGTTTTCATGCGGGCGATACATCACGGCGATGGGCTGAAACAGGCTCAGCAGCCGCCCGGTGATCTCCAGGTCGGTGAAGTGGGCAGAGAGCAGAATCACCCCTCTGCCCTGTTCCAGGCTGCGTTGCAGATGTTCCAGCCCTTCGATCTCCACCAGCGGTTGCAGCTTGCTGTCTTTCGCCCACCAGGCAAAACCGATCATCAGCATACCGACACCCAGGGAGGCGAAATGCTGCTTCAGCAGGTGCTCAATTTCATCGGCCGATTTGTCGGCAAAGCAGATCTGTAGATTGACCCTGGCGATATGCCGGCGTTTGGCAGAGAGGCGGTAGATCACGCTGCCGATGCCCCGACCCAGGGGCAGGGCCATGCGGTAGGGCAGCCACTGACTGGTCAGCCACAGCAGGCCGAGTCCCACCCAGGCAGGCCAGTTTATCGGGGAGTAGAGTGAGTGTTTACGCCTTTTTGCCATGCTTAGAACTTGTTACTACCTGTCGCCACCCCTAAACTACAGGGTTTGTCCCAACCTGTGTTAACTGTTTGATGCAATTTCAACTTCCTGACTTCAGTAAGGCGCGTGTTCTGGTGGTGGGCGATCTGATGCTCGATCGCTACTGGCAGGGTGCGGCCGCTAAAATTTCACCCGAAGCCCCGGTACCGGTGGTGCATGTGCATGATACCGAAGAACGGCCCGGGGGTGGTGCCAATGTGGCATTGAATATGACCAGTCTCGGGGTTGGGGTGGCACTGTGTGGGCTGATCGGCCGGGATGAGGCCGGCGAGCGACTGACAGAACGGTTGGCCGAGTCGGGTGTCGAATGTCTGCTTCAAGCCAGTGAGTCAGTACCCACTATCACCAAACTGCGGGTGATCAGCCAGCATCAACAGCTGTTGCGACTCGATTTCGAACAGCCCATGTGGCAGGTGGATCTGGCGGAAATGAGGACGCACTATCAAAAGCAGCTGGCCGACAGCGATCTGGTGATTCTCTCCGACTACGCCAAGGGGACACTGCAACAGCCCCAGGAGCTGATTGCCGCTGCCAGGGGTGCCGCTGTGCCGGTGCTGGTGGATCCGAAGGGGAGTGATTTTGAGAAATATCGGGATGCCAGCCTGCTGACACCCAACCTGAAAGAGTTCGAAGCGGTGGTCGGTCACTGTGAGACCGATCAGGCGCTGAATGAGCGGGGCATGGCGCTACGCGAGTCATTGAATCTGGATGCCCTGCTGGTGACCCTGAGTGAACGGGGTATGCTGCTGATTCAGAAAGATGCCCCGCCGCTGCATCTGCCCACCCGGGCCCGTGAAGTCTACGATGTGACCGGTGCCGGCGATACGGTGATCGGTGTCCTGGGGGCGGGGATGGCGGCCGGCATGCCGATCCATGAGGCGGCCAGTCTGGCGAATGTGGCGGCCGGCCTGATGGTGGGCAAGCTGGGTGCCGGCAGTGTCACCCTGGGCGAGCTGAAGGGGGCGCTGAGCCGTCAGGGGGATTTCGACTTTCATACCATCCAGACCCGGGAGAGTCTCTGTGAGGCGAGCGAAACGGCACGCCAGCTGGGGGAGCGGATTGTCATGACCAACGGCTGTTTCGACATCCTCCACGAGGGGCATGTGCGCTATCTGCAGCAGGCCAAGCAGCTGGGCGACCGGCTGGTGGTGGCGGTCAACGACGATGACTCTGTGCGCCGCCTGAAAGGTGAGGATCGACCCATCAATCCGCTTGAGCAGCGGATGGCGGTGCTGGCCGGTCTCGCCTCGGTGGACTGGGTGGTGCCGTTCAGTGAGGATACCCCGGAGTCCCTGATCTGTGCGGTCAAACCCGATCTGCTGGTGAAGGGAGGCGACTACAAACCGGAGCAGATCGCCGGGTATGAGTGTGTGGTCAACAACGGCGGGGAGGTGCGGGTACTCGATTTTCTGCCCGGCCGATCCACCAGTCGAATCGTCGAGGCGATGCGCGATGGCCAGTGAGACACCAGATGGTTCCGGTATGTCGGGCAAGGAGCTCTATTTCCGGCTGCTGCAGCGGGTAAAACCCTACTGGAAGCAGTTTGGCGGCGCCCTCTCGGCGATGATCATTCTGGCGATGACCGAACCGCTGATCCCGATTCTGATGAAGCCGATGCTCGACGGCAGCTTCGTGGCGAAGGATCCGGACTATATCTTCTGGTCGCCGATCCTGCTGATTCTGTTGTTCACCGTGCGCGGGGTGATGAACTTCGTCACCAGTGTGGCGTTCGAGTGGGTTGCCGGCAAGGTTGTGCTGGATCTGCGCCGCTCGATGATCGAGCGGATTCTCACCATGGGGACCCCCTATTTCGACAGCAATGCCACCGGCACCCTGATCTCCAAGGTGACCTATAACGTCAACCAGGTGACCATGGCGGCGACCAAGGTGCTGACCACCATCGTCAAAGACACCATCGTGGTGATCGGCCTGATGGCCTACATGCTCTATCTGAACTGGATGCTGACCATGGTGATCTTTCTGGCGCTGCCGGTGATCGTGATTACCGTGCGACTGCTGGCAGTGCGGCTGCGCCGGGTCAACCGCTCTCTGCAGAGCACCATGGGGGTGATGACCCAGGTGCTGGAGGAGTCGGTGCGGGGCCACAAGGTGATCAAGATCTTCGAGGGTCGGCCCTATGAGCAGAAGCGCTTTCTGGAGCGGGCCAACTGGGTGCGCCGCTACAACATGAAGAGCAAGGTGGCCGGATCCGCCCACATGCCCCTGGTGGAGATCGTCGGCGCGACGATGATTGCGGCACTGGTCTATGTGAGTACCCATGACACGGTATTGGGGGAGCTGACCATTGGTGGTTTCGTCTCGCTGATGGCGGCCATCGGGCTACTCTTCTCACCCTTGAAACGACTCACCGGGATCAACCAGCCGCTGCAGAAGGGGCTGGCTGCGGCCGAGACGGTATTCGGCCTGATCGATGAGCCCGCGGAGGCCGACGACGGCAAGTCGGAGCTGCAGCGGGTTGCCGGTCGGGTGACCTTCGAGTCCGTCTCCTTCCGCTATCCGAATATGGATAAGGATGCCCTCAAACCGATCAGTTTCGAGATTGCCCCGGGCAGCACGGTGGCTCTGGTGGGGCACTCAGGCGGCGGCAAGACCACCATCGCCAACCTGATTCCCCGCTTCTACAATCCAAGCGGCGGGCGCATTCTGATCGATGAGGTCGATACCCAGGATCTCAGCCTGTTGAGTCTGCGTCGGCAGCTCTCCTATGTGGGGCAGGAGTCGGTGCTGTTCGACGATACGGTGGCGGCCAATATCGCCTATGGGGCTCAGGGTGAACCCACCATGGAACAGATCAGGGAAGCGGCCAAAAGCGCCCATGCCCTGGAGTTCATCGAGCGCCTGCCGGAAGGTTTCGATACCCGTATCGGTGAGGATGGTGTGCGCCTCTCCGGTGGGCAGCGTCAACGACTGGCCATCGCCAGGGCACTGATCAAGGATGCGCCGATTCTGTTGCTGGACGAGGCTACCTCGGCACTGGATACCGAGTCGGAAAGGCATGTACAGGCAGCCCTGCAGGCCCTGACCAGGGAGCGAACCACGCTGGTGATCGCCCATCGCCTCTCCACCATCCAGCATGCCGATACGATTCTGGTGGTACATGACGGAGAGCTGATCGAGCAGGGCAGGCACCAGCAGCTGATCGAGCAGCAGGGAGCCTACTATCAGCTCTGTCGACACCAGTTCAGTGAACACTTTGATACCGGGGATGAAGGATAGCCGTTGCCGCTTAAGCGCTGGTCGTTATGCGATATCTTTATACTCTACTGCTGATGCTGCTGACGCCGCTCTATCCGTTGCGGTTGTTCTGGCGGGCGCGCAAGGCCCCCGCCTACCGGGAGCGTTGGCTGGAGCGATTCGGTGTTTTTGATCCCCCGGAGGGCCAGGAGGGGATCTGGATCCATGCGGTATCGGTGGGTGAGGTACAGGCGATTGCGCCCCTGGTGGGCCGTTTGCTCGACCGCTATCCGGATCATCCCCTGCTGATCACCACCACCACCCCAACCGGAGCCGACCGGGTCAACGCCCTGTTCGGTAACGATGTGGCCCATCGCTACGCGCCAGTCGATCTGCCCTGGGTGGTGCAGCGCTACCTGCAAGCCTACCGACCCAGGCTGTTGATCCTGGTTGAGACCGAGATCTGGCCCAATCTGATCTATCACGCCAAACGGGAAAAGATTCCAACCCTGCTGGCGAATGCCCGCATGTCGGTCCGTTCGGCGCGGGGTTATCACAAACTGGCCGGACTGACCCGACAGGCGCTGCGGAATCTGACCCTGATCGCTCCCCATGCGGAGGCGGATGCGGAGCGCTTCCACACCCTGGGTGCCCGGCCCGAGCAGCTGGAGGTGATCGGCAGTATCAAATACGACATCCACCTTCCAGGCAGTCTGCTGGAGCTGGCTGATGTGCTGCGCAGAGAGTGGGGCGCCGCCCGGCCGGTCTGGATTGCCGCCAGCACCCACGAGGGGGAGGATGAGCTGCTATTGCAGGCTCATATGGAAGTTCGCCGGCATGTTGGCGATGCCCTGTTGGTGCTGGTGCCACGCCATCCTGAGCGCTTTGAGCGGGTGGCTCAGCTGGTTGAGGAATCCGGTTTTTCTCTGGTCAGGCGGAGCCAGCAGATTCCCTGCGATGAAGAGACCGGGGTCTTCCTGGGCGATACCATGGGAGAACTGACGCTTTTCATCGGTGCCTCCGATGCGGCCTTTATCGGTGGCAGTCTGGTGCCCCATGGAGGACATAATATCCTTGAGGCTGCAGCCCAGGGGGTTGCGGTGGTGTTCGGCCCTCATATGTTCAATTTCAATGAGATCAAAGAGCTGTTCACCCAGCAGCAGGCTGCCGTTGAAGTTGCCTCCGCCGAAGCCCTGGCAGAACAGATCACTCAGTGGTTAAGCGATGCCAGTGAGCGCAGCCGTATCGGTGAAGCGGGGCGGGAGCTGGTGGACAAAAATCGTGGCGCCCTGGATCGATTGACCCGTTTGATTGAGCAGTTGTTGGATGATTATTAACCCACCTTATTTCTGTGACTGTGCTTATCAAGGTTATTGTTGATAAACAGTTCGAACGAACAAAATCTTGAAATAATCTTTTTATTCCTATAATTGGTTATTATCAGCCCTGCACTAGATCGCTTCTTATCGGGGCTTTATTTTGTGTGTTTGCGATATATCGCTACAAATTGATGCTAATCGCCATAAACAATACGCAGGTCATTGAAAGAGTCTGTGCGATTCAATTCACATGAACCTTTTCACACTGTTGAGAACCAGGCCGGCTGTTCCTTTTTGGCGGTATCAAACCGCGACCGGCTTCACATATGTTGTCTTATACTTCCACTAATAACTGAATAGTATGCCTCTCTCTCGAGTCTTCAGGGACGACGCGAACCTATGAGATCCCTGAATGAAAAAGCTCCACAAACCAAACAAGCGCTTGCTTCTCAGTCAGTTACTCTGGAAAAAACGCCTCGATAAACAACAGTTGCCCCATGCGGGTTATATGGGAAATGGTGGAGATATCCATCTGGTGCTGGGGGTCGAGGGTGCCGGTATCAGCCATTTCGTCCAGCTGCTCTCCCAGGCCCTGCCGGAGAATCACTACATTCACCATCCTTTGGTGAAGTTCGAGCCCAAGCTCACCCTCTCCAATCATGGGGAGAGGCTGGCGATGCCCTATCAGAAGGTTCTGACGGCAGACAACCCCATGAGTCGGGTCTATCGGATATACGCTGAAAGAGCGCAGGCGGAGAAAAAATTTGATCTGATGGCAGAGGATAAGCCGTCTGACCCGGATCCCACGCTGATTCTCAAGGAGAGCCACGCTCTACTCGCCACGGAAGCCCTGGTAAGGGAGTTGAAATGCCACACTCTGCTCTATGTCAGTGACCCGGTTCTGCTGGCTGAGCAGATGTTCTCCAGAGAGGGTATGGAGACCAGCTATCTCGATTTCGAGAGTGAAGCGGTGATGGACCCCACTTTTCTGAAGCGTTTTCTCGCCAAGGATCTACGCCCAGTCCTACATGCCTATAAAGTGATTCAACGCCTGAGATCCAGTCGCCAGCGACAGGTGCAGATGAAGATCTTCACCATTGCTCTGATCCAGTATATGTTTCGTATGCTGGCGGCCCGCTATCCTGAGCTGGCGACGCTGGTCGATGCGGCTGTCATCGAGAACGACCCCAGACGTCTGGAGTTTCCATTGGTCAATTGGCTTGGTGCGGAAAATCTGCACAGTGCCTCGCGGGTGATCGCAAACGCAACCTTTACCCCGCAAGGCCAGGAGACACTTCGCTGGACACGCTCATGGCCGGAATCGATCACCACCTTCGAGGCCCTTTCCAGCAAGGATGTGAAGCTGGCCTATAAACTGCTCATCGAGCATCACCTGATGAGCGATGAATCGAAGCGTAAAACCTGGGCCGGGAAATCCGTTGCCTAACTCTCACGGATAGGATTTGAACTGTGGGATTTGAGCCTGAGAACCTTTGATTGCCAGTTATCGGGGAAAGCCACGAATGGACGCTGATCAGCACCAATGTTCGCTAAAGCGCTATTCAGTGTCTGATGCATCAATCCATAGCCAACAGCATGTAAATTAAAATGAAAGAGTAGCTCCCCTCTCCCCTTGCGGGAGAGGGGCTGGGGGAGAGGGGCTGGGGGAGAGGGGGAATGTATCCATCAGCACCCCCATCAATTTAAATACTCCCCAAGACAAAGAGTGATGGGTGAGTGCAGTTAAACTTCAATTGCATCATATGTTTGATGCGCACCCTCTCCCCAACCCCTCTCCCATCAAGGGAGAGGGGCTATTATGCAGTTATTTGCGAACGTTTGCGGTGATTGGCGTCCATTCGCGGCCAATTGCTGAAATCAAAAAAGACAACCAAAACGGGAACCCCATTTAATTATCGATCTCCATCAGACTCTTCGCCGCTATGCGGGTCTCTGAAGGGTAGCCGAAGGCGTTGTTGATGTAGCGAACGCCTTGAATCTTGACGGACCGATTAACATGACTGTGGCCGTAGATATGGATGTCTGATTTGAGCACGCGAATCTGCTGATCGAGCTGTGGGCTGCCCAGCACCGGGTAGATGTCGCGAAACCGGCGTGGAATGAAATCCGGCATCACGTCGATGCGGGGCAGAAAGTGTGAGAAGGTGATCACCCGCTCGGACGAGTCAGCCACCTGGAGCTTGTTTTTATCCAGGAAGAACCGATTTTGCGCCTCCGGAGTCTCCAGGGCCTCGGGCCATTTGCAGTGGATGAAATCCATCCACTTGCCCAACAGGGTATCGCTCATGGTGCCGAAACTGAGGTCGTACCAGGAGAAGAGCGGAACGATGCTGGTGCCGTTGAGACGCTTGGGTTCGGTGATGACCTGATGCTGCTGAGCCAACTCAAGCAGCTTGAAGAATTTCTCAATCGAGTCGGCGGGGGAGTCTTTGCGAACCCAGATATCGTGGTTGCCGGGAACGTAGAAAACCGCTTTGAATTTCCTTTTCAGCTGATCGAAGCAGCGGGCGATAAGGGCCTCCGAGTCCGAAATGTCGCCGGCCAGAATCAGGCAGTCATCGAGATAGTCCAAGTTGGAGAGATTGACGATCCACTGCTCATTCACCGCAAAGTCGATATGGATGTCTGAGACTGTGAAAATCCTCATCTAACCCTTACTGTCCCCGCTGCCGTGATCCGTGCTACGGAAAGGTGACCGGTGGCGGCTTTACCCCGGTGCCGGTGGTATCCGCAACGATCTGCTGCGCCAGGGACTGACCCATCTGTTGAGCTTTGGATTGACTCATCTCGTCGGCCGCGCCCCCATCCCCCTCTTCCTGCTTCATATAGAGGGTCTGGGTGGGGAAGGCGAACTCGACCTCCAGCCCCTGGGCGAGGCGCAGGATGTCGAGCATGAAACGGTGCCGTTCGCGCAGTTCGGTATTCCACTCCGGCGTCTCCCAGAAGACATACAGCAGCACATCCAGGGAGGAGGCGGCGAACTCATTCAGGTAGACATGGTAGTAGTCCTTGCGCATGTAAGGGTGCTGGCGAACCAGCTCCCGAACCCCTTCGCAGAAGGCCTCGATACGATCCGGCGGGGTGTCGTAGGTGAGAGAGAGTTTGCAGGAGAGCCGGCGATAGCGTCGCTCACCCATGTTATCCACCGTGGCGGTGATGAACTTGGAGTTGGGTACGGTTACCACCGAGTTGTAGAAGGTGCGTATCCGGGTACTGCGAAAACCGATGCGTTCGACGCTTCCCTCCGCCCCGTCGACGATGATCCAGTCCCCTACGGAGAAGGTGCGATCCATCAGCACGGTGACCGAGCCGAACAGATTCTGCACCATATCCTTGGCCGCCAAGGCGAAGGCCAGACCGCCAAGGCCGAGACCCGCCAGCAGGCTGGAGATATCCACGTTGAGGTTGTCGGCGATGAAGACAAAGCCGATCACCGTGACGAATATCTTCAAGGTGCGGGGGATCAGCGGTACCAGGGCGTCATCCAGTTTGTTTTCGGTGAGCTGGGCCCGTTTATGCAGAAACGCCGAGACCAGATCCACCAGGCGATAGGCTGCCCACACCCCGGAGATGCTGGCGAGAAACTTCACCGCCACCAGCAGGATCAGCATGACGTTTTCCGTCAGCCCCATCAGGTTGATACCGCTCCACCAGATCAGCGCCATGGCCATCAGTCCCAGTGGGCGCAGGATATCCTCGGAGATCTCTTTGAACTCCTGGTGATTGGTCTGATTGCGCCAGCGGCGTACCCCGCTGCGCAGGAAAAAGGAGAGCAGCTTGTCGGCCACCACACCCAACAGGATGGTGAACAGCAGGCCCAGCCATTGCCAGTTGGGCAGCAGAAAGGTGGCCGCCTTGAAGGAGGCGGGTATCTGCTGACGAAAGCGGATATGCCAGGGTATTTTGCTCGACTCCGCCTGTTTGCCGTCGACCCTTTGGATCTCGGCCACCTCATCCATAATCGCCGGCAGCTGGCTGATGGTGTTCTGGTCGAACAGCCAGGCACCGGACTCGGTCCGGGCAATACGGATGTCGCCGTGTTCATAGCTGTGAAACAGGTAGGTGGGGCCATCGCTTTGGTTCGGAACCTTTTTCAGATCGACCACCCGGGTTCGATCCATCACCTCGATCAACATCCAGGCCAGGTCACTCCCTTGCTCCTTTCTCACCAACGAATTGATGTCCGACAGATCCAGGGTGGTGATCGCCGCATCGATGCGTTCAGGAGCGCCCCGCTTGATGTCGTTCATGGCATGGAGAAAGGTCTCCATGGTGGCGCGGGGGGATTTCAGGGTTTGCGGGACCGCGGCCGGTTTTACTTCGGATTGGTCCGATTCAGCGTCGGCCTTGGTCGCCTCTTCTGCCCAGACAGGTGGTAATAACAGAGTCAGCAGCAGGACAAGAAACAGGCTTGGGTTATTTTTAAAACACATGGTCTTGAAGAGAGGTTGAGGTTGATCCTGGGCGCTAGTTTAACCCAATGTGTATAGCGGATCATGGATCTTTTCATGCAATAAATCCGGTACCTCCAGTGAGCGGTAAAGTGACCGGGCAGGGGGGAAGGGATTGGCAATGGCTTCAAATACAATCGTTTCCAGACTCGCTGGAATCAAGTTCCTAATCTTCAGGCCGATAAAAACTATGAAACTTCGGGTCAGTCCGAGCAGGAGCTGTAAGCCCAGTCGGTACGAACCGATCCAAATCGCACCACGCCATTTTCCAGGAGGGTGCATCACCAGACCCCCGTAGGTTGTAGTTTCATCCAATGCTGATCATTGGTTGTGATGATTTGTCGCATCCGCTTTGCATCTGAGGAGGTTGAAATGAGTGGTTCAGAATCGTCGATCCAGAATTTTCTGCTGGCTACCCTGGAGATCTTCTCCGTCATACTGTTGGTGGTGTTGACCCTGATTCTGGTGGCGGTGATCGTCACCTACATCTTCGATATCACCCAGACCAAGACAGCGATTCGAAGAAATTATCCGGTCATCGGTCATTTTCGTTACTTCTTTGAACATCTTGGTGAGTTCTTCCGCCAATACTTCTTTGCCATGGACCGGGAGGAGCTGCCGTTCAACCGGGCCCAGCGCAGCTGGGTCTATCGGGCCGGAAAGAATCTGCCCAACACGGTGGCCTTCGGCTCCACCCGGGATATCCGACGCCCCGGTTCGATCCTGTTCGTCAACTGCCCCTTTCCGACCCTGGGTGAGGATGCGGTGCCGCCAGGCCCGGTGACCATTGGTGAGGATTGCCAACACCCCTACACCACGGCTTCCCTGTTCAACATCTCCGGGATGAGCTACGGGGCACTCTCCAAGCCCGCCGTGCTGGCCCTCTCCATGGGTGCCAAGCGGGCCGGCTGCTGGATGAATACCGGCGAGGGGGCCGTCTCTCCCTACCATCTGGAAGGGGGCGCCGACATCGTATTTCAGATCGGCACCGCCAAGAACGGGGTGCGGGATCTGTCCGGCAATCTGAATGATGACAAATTGAAGGAAGCGGCCGCACTGCCTCAGGTGAAGATGTTTGAGATCAAACTGAGCCAGGGGGCGAAGCCGGGTAAAGGGGGGATTCTGCCGGCAAAGAAGGTGACCGAAGAGATCGCCGGGATTCGCGGCATTCCGCAGGGCAAGGATGCGATCAGCCCGAATCGTCACCCGGATATTCGCAGCAGCAGCGATCTGTTGGATATGATCGAGCGGGTGCGCCGTGTAACCGGTAAGCCGGTGGGTTTCAAGACGGTGATTGGCGGGCCCCAGTGGCTCGACAGCCTGTTCGATGAAATCAATAAAAGGGGGGCATCCTCCGCCCCCGACTTCATCACCCTCGACGGCAGTGATGGGGGAACCGGAGCGGCGCCCATGCCGTTGATCGATGCAGTGGGGCTTTCACTCAGAGAGAGTCTCTATATCCTGGTCGACCGGCTCAATGCCCATGGTCTTCGGAATCGGGTCAAGGTGGTTGCCTCAGGTAAGCTGATCACCCCGGCGGATGTGGCCTGGGCGCTCTGTGTCGGGGCCGATTTTATCACCTCCGCTCGGGGTTTCATGTTTGCGCTGGGTTGTATCCAGGCGCTGCAGTGCAACAAGAACAGCTGCCCAACCGGCATTACCACCCATGATCCCAAGCTGCAGAAGGGGCTGGTGCCCGATGTGAAGGCGGACCGGGTAGCCAGCTACGTCAATAACCTGGTGCATGAGGTTGGAGTCATCGCCCACTCCTGTGGGGTGAAGTCGGCACGGGACCTACGTCGTCAGCACGCCAGAATTGTCACTGCAGATGGTCCTTCGGTAGCGTTGGATGAGCGATTTCCTCCGGTGAATCCGTCCCGGGAAGAAGTTGTCAGTTGAGGTTGATTCTGCCATGGATGGCGAAGAGGGATCAGTCCGCAAATGAAAGCGAAAAACGCAAACAGTGCACTCTCTCTCTAATACGTATTTCATCATGGTGATTCCGGTGCAGGCGGGAATTCAGGAGCCACCACAAGGATGGATTGCAGAGTTAAATACCGATATGGCCGTGAGTCTGGCCTGCAAGTCGATCAAGTGGGCTCCTGGCCCCCTGTCCGCCCCGGCCGATAACATGGGTGTAGATCATCGTGGTTGAGACATCAGCATGACCAAGCAACTGTTGAACAGTGCGGATATCTGAACCCGCCTCAAGCAGATGAGTGGCAAAGGAGTGGCGTAAAGTATGACTGGTTACCCGCTTGCGAATAGCGGTTGCAGTAGCGGCACGTTTTACCATTTTTTGAACAGCAGACTGATGTAAATGGTGGCGACGCAAGACGCCGGTTCGAGGATCCTGCGCAATGCGACTGGCGGGAAACAGATATTGCCAACGTAACTCCTTATCGGCATTCGGGTATTTGCGAGAGAGCGCGTCTGGCAGGAAAACCGAACCGAAACCAGCCTTCAGATCATTTTTGTGCTGCGCTTGTACCTGTTCGACCTGAGCTTGTAGGGAAGGTATCAGCAGATCCGGCATAGGCACAGTGCGATCTTTCTTACCTTTACCGGCGCGCACAATGATATTGCGGTAGTCGAAATCGAGATCAAGCAAGCGAAGGCGTACACACTCCATAACCCGCATGCCGGTACCATACATGAGTTGCAGAATCAGTTGATTGACTCCTTTCGTTTGCATTAGTAGAGAATTTATTTCCTTAATGCTCAACACAGTTGGTATGCGTTTTGGTTTTTTTGAGTATGAGAATGGACCGATATTTCCCAAAGGTCTTTCTAAAACACGGGCATAGAGAAAAACAATGGCATTCAGCGCCAGCGACTGAGTTGCGTTGGCAACCTTGCGTTGGAGCGCCAAATGTTCTAGAAAGGAGGCAACGTCTGATTCAGTGCAGTCACAGGGATGCCTGTTATTATGGAAGCGAAGGAAACGGTTAATCCAGTTGAGATAGCTCTTTTCCGTATTGATGGAATAGTCAGGAAGCCTCATAGCAACCAAAAAGCGCCGGTAGAGATCGGGAAAAGTCCTGGCCAGGTGGTTTTTAGGATCCTCGACCGATTTTTCGATCATTTCGACTGTGCGGGCAACCGTTACATGGTCACATTCCAAAGCTCTCGCACCATTCAACCAGCTATCCCAATCGAACTCACTACACCAGGGTTGGCGTAAACAGTGGCCGTACAGAATTCTCAGCGCATCGACCTTCTGACGATATTGCCAGGCATTGATCTGGGGCTCTCTTCCAATGCGCTCAAGCCAATCGATGATACTTTTAGCCGAATGAGATCTGAGTCTGGTATTGGGGTGATCAGCCATAAATGCTTCAACATGGCGTCGATACCAGGGTATGGATTTAGCTGGGATGCGAAAACGTTTCAGCATCGCAGTGTAATTCTGCCAAAACTGGGCGATTTTAGGGCTTATAGCCGGATTGTGTTCCATGAGTATATGCTCTCGTTATTATTTATTCGTTCCATGAATGAGAACATTTATAGTACAATTGGCGTCATAATACAATACATGTGCGGTCCACATAATATGTTTTGTGAGCCGTCCACATAATCAACTGTTGCACAAATAAAAGGAAGAGATAGGACTTAACATTACCCATACAACGTCATGCCAACATGGATAAGTTTGTAAAAGGAGAACCGCATGGAAGCGACACTACAAAGTATATTTCGTTCGGAGTTTGAAAGCTATAGAAAGATGCACGGACTGAGCCTAGATCAAATCAAAGCAGCACAAGCCATTATGGCATGTCAGAGTGATGAACTCGGGCATGAAGAATGGTTATGTCGTGATGATGATTATGTGTTACGACAACCGCACTCCTGCCGTCATCGTAGCTGTCCCTGCTGTAATGGATCGTATAGTCAAGAATGGCTGGATAAGATCAAAGCCAAACTGCTCCCTTGCGATCACTACCATGTCGTTTTTACGTTGCCCCATGAGTTGAATCCGATCTGGCATTACAATCGTCGTTGGTGTGCCGATAAACTGTTTCAGGCAACAGCTGAGACACTGAAAGAACTGTTAAAAGATGAGCGTTATCTTGGTGGAGAAGTCGGTTTCTTATCCACGCTGCATACTTGGGGCAGGACCCAAATATTTCACCCTCACATGCATGTGTTAGTGTCAGGTGTTGGGAAGCAAGGTGACGAAGTGCTTCGTGTAGAAAACGACTTCTTAATACCAGTAGGTGTGCTAAAAGCAAAGTTTCGTGGCAAATGGCTGAGTTGGTTAAACCGCGCTTATAGCGAAGGTGAGATCATACTGCCTGAAGGATGGTCAGAGCTTGATTGGCGTCGCATTCTGCGGCAAGTTTCACGAAAGAAGTGGAATATCCGGATACAGGGTGCCTACCGACATGGGGACGGTGTTGCGATTTATCTTTCACGATATGTCAGGGGTGGGCCGATCAAGAATCGACAGATTCTGAGCGTGGATGATCAAAAGGTCAGATTTCGATACAAAGATCATCGTGACAGTAAAGTCAAAACAATGAGCCTACCAACGGAACATTTCATCACGCGAGTACTGTGGCATGTAGCCGTAGGCGGGCAGCATCAAGTAAGGCATTATGGATTGTACGCCAGTGGTGGCCGAGAGAAGCGTGACAGATTGCGAAGTTTATTAGGATTAGATCTTGAGAAGGTGTTTGAAAAACGGAAAAAAGAAGCGCCAATTTGCCCGAAATGTGGCCATGTACTGATGCATGTAATGAGTACAAGGCGTGAATTATCCTATATAAGGAGTCGTGATGTGCAACAAGTCGTTGCAACGGACCGTGATAGACCTGTTTTGCCGATGGGGTGGCATTCCATCGATGCATCGCCACCCTTTTTTTGGCCTGTGCAACGGCCGTTGAACTAAATCGTTAAGTGCTTTAATGCTAAATAAACAATGCTAAGCAATCCGATAAAAGAGCACAGGAAATCAACAGAATCTTTGGCTGCCTCACTCAAGCAGCCAGATATTTATCAGTGGCTTATCCGTTATGGTTATTACCCTGAAAGCTTTATATTGCCTCCATGCTTCGAAGTCAGCAAAGCACCATCAAAATATAAGCTGTACTTTAAAATTGTTAAGAAAAAGTATAGTCCTACTAGGTCTGAGTGCATTAATGTCCACTTTCCTAAATCTGAGTTAACTGATAGAACATTTGGTGTTATTGAGCCAAAAATACATAATGACATTTCCTACCATATTACAAGGAACTGGAAATCTATTCTAAAGGCGCTTTTCCCAAAGCAGAGCATTGTAACTTCATATAGCTTTCCACTGCCTATTGACTCGAAACAGCCAGGGAGGCTCAGTTATCTTAGAAGTGGGCGAATGATTTACGAATATATAGGTATGGTAGATGATGACATCGCGTCAATGTCATATAGATATACACATATCGTAAAAGCAGATATTAAAAACTTCTATCCATCTGTTTATACGCACAGTATTTCTTGGGCCATACATGGCAAGCGCTTCATTAGAAAACCTAAAAATATGTACAATTCTTCATTGCTTGGTAACAGGCTTGATAAATTGTTCCAAAATGCCAATGACGGGTGCACAAATGGCATTCCAATTGGGCCGGTCGTATCTGATCTGGTTGCAGAAATAATAGCAGCCGCTGCCGATACATCTCTGTCCAAACAACTAAAGGCAGCTGGAATTGAGTGCGATATAGTACGATTTAAAGACGATTATCGCATTCTTGTTAAATCAGAAAATGATGGCAAATCAGCCATAAAATTCTTACAAACAGCTTTAAAAGAATACAATTTAGAGTTAAGTGACGAGAAAACTAATATCAATACATTGCCGGATGGATTGTTTAGAAAATGGGTATCTATGTATCACTCTGTGCATCCATACAAGAGAAAACGCTACTCTTGGAAACAATTCAGAGAACTATATTTGTCTGTAATCCGTATACACGAAGAATGCCCGAACACAGGGGTGATTGACAGATTTCTTGCGGATATCGTAGATAATGATGGCAAGTTAAAAGTTGATGTTGATATATTAAATCTTCAAAAAGTAATAAGCATGCTTTTGATGCTAGGCAACCTTCACATCAAGTCGTTCCCTAAAGTCATGGGTATTCTTGAGTCTATACTGCATTCATTTTTTGGCTCAATCCACCAAGAACTTATCGTAGAGCATTTAGAGAAATATTTACTCAAACTCATCATAGAAGAAGACAGGAACAAATACTTAATTTCTTGGATAAGCTATTTTCTAGTGAGTAATAACTTAGTTAAGTACTTGTCTACTAAGCCAAAATTGAAAGATCCAATTACCAGATCAATACTAAATAATCGCGGCGTAGTATTCTCACGAGAAAAGGACTTCAAGTTATTTACTGGCTGCCGTGCGGTCGCTAAAAAAGTCACGATGCTGGAGCATCTAGATGTATTCAATCCGCCAGAGCGCACTTAATCGGGTAAGGGCGGGTATCTAACCCGCCCTCCCCACACCACCTAGCATGCGGGTCCGCACTAGGCGGTTCATCAAGCGTAGTGAAACTTAATCCATAGCTCTCGCACTGAGACAAGCCCTTGTT
>NZ_JBSYOP010000030.1:0-148373 GCF_058244685.1 Candidatus Thiodiazotropha sp. AKAK2
CGCAAGGTGAGAGGGGAGCTGTTCACCCCACTGGTTTGACTCGCTGATGATATGTGCCTCTTTCCAGCTTTAACCCCCTGCTGCACGATGCTTTTCATGTCTCAACTCGCAATCTGCTAGAGAAACTGAAGACAACTCATCCGTTGGCTGCATAATCTTCGTAGTTAATGGGGCAGCTGTGTGTCTATATATAGAATTCAGAGTTACTGCTACTTGTTATTGTGCCTCTTTGCTGAAAAACCCTGTTTCGCCCTCCTGGGCGAGTCATTTTTTTACGCCAACAGCAAAGTCACAAAATGAAAGGACGCCCGGCCGTCACGTTCCTGCGCTTCTCGCTCGTGCCGGGACGGGGTTCAGAGGGAGTGGATTCTGAGATTTGAGCCTTTGGGTGTTTTATCCGCGAATGAGCACATGTCTTGCGGTTGATTTTAATACCTGGTCAGGCTCTACTGAAATATCGGCTTCCATTTGCGGTATGGGCATGCAGCGTAAGGTCATAACAATACACAACAACCATTTGCGTTCATTTACGGACTTAAATAAAAACATGCCTCGGTTTATACTTCCTCTGCTGGTTTGTCAGCATCCTGCTTGCGGAAAGGGCTGAGCCCGACAAACGATCTCGATAAATTGAACGATTTCCTTGTGCCTATCTGCAAGCCAGGCCTGTTAACAAGGAGTTCGTTATGATCCAGTCACTCCCGGCGTTGCGTCGCCAGTTTGATTCTGAGCAGAAGCAGTTTCACGAGTTTCCTGCGGATGACCCCCGCTGCCTGCAACCGCTCTCACTTGAGCAGTGTAAGAAGCAGGCCAAGCAACTGTTAAAAGCCCTCAATCAGGGCCAAGCCTGGTCACGAACCGCATCCCACCCCAAGGCCGACAGTCTGCAGGCGGATCAGCTCAAGCTGGCCGATGCTCAACTGATCATAGCCCGTGAGCAGGGCTTTCCATCCTGGCCCAAGCTGAAACACCATGTGGAAGCGAGTGAAATGGCCGCCCGGGCGATCGAGAGTGGCCGCCCGGATCCCTTGGATGGTCAGCTGCGGACACTGCATATCCGCTGTGGCACCGATGTGATGTACAAGCTGGCTGTGGCGGGCTTCCGTGGTGACTTTCTCTGTTTTGCCGATCCCTATATCCAGGGGCCTGTGCCGGCTGAAACGGACCGGCAAAGGTTCATCGACATTCGCAGTAGCTTCATTGCGAACAGCAACTGGCGTCTGAAACCGCAGGCGGTCAAGGATCTGACCGCCGATTATGATGCCCTGGAACAGATCAGGGATTACCAGCGGGTCTGCTTTTGGTTCGAGCACGATGCCTACGATGTCCTGGTCTTTAGCAAAATCCTGCATTTTTTACGGAATCGATCCAAGCGGCCGGAGCAGATGGCATTCATCTGCGTGGACCACTATCCCGGAGTGGCTCGTTTCAACGGGATCGGGCAGCTGCCGGTCGAAACCATGCCGCTGCTGTGGCAGCAGTTTGCTCCCCTCGAGGAGCAGCATATTGAGTTCGGCGGCCAGTGCTGGGAGGCCTATACCGCCGCAACCCCGGAGGCTCTTAGTCGGATCGTCAATCTGCACTCCCCGGCTTTTCCGCAGATCCTGCCCGCCTTGAAACGGCACATCAAGGAGCTGCCCTGGCGTGTCGACGGTCTGTCGCTCTCAGAACGGCTGACACTGCGGATTCTGCACGAGCAGGGCCCCCAGGATGGGGCAAAACTCTTCTATCATTGGTACACCTCCATCTATGAACCCCTGGCGTTCATGGGTGACAGCAGTTACTGGAAGGTGTTGTCACATCTGGTTGAGGCCAGGCGCCCGGCTATCGAGCTGGTGAGGGGCTCTTCCAAACCGATCGACTGGCAGGTCTCACTGACCGGTTTTGGGCGGAACCTGCTGGCTGGTGAGGCGCACTGGCAATCCCACAATGACTATGACGTCTGGTTCGGCGGGGTGCACAATCGTACCCCTGGAGAGCTCTGGTACTGGGATGAAGAGACCGGTCAGGTCATACAGGCGTAGCGCCGGGTGGTAATATTTCTCTGGTAACTGCCTGAAAACTGATTATGCTTCTGTGGAAGGAATAATAATCCGCAGCGCCAGGATGGAGCGCGTTCACAACAAGAGAATAACTATCGATGGAATTGCTCAATGCCACCGGAATGCAAGCTGGCTATACCATGGGGATGCGCCCGGATGGCCGGGAACTGCTTGTGGTGGCGGTAAAAGGAACCTTCAATATTCCTCCGATCCGTCAACAGGTTACTCGGGCAGAGCTACAGAAGCCTCTGGTAGATGCGGACTGCTTTACCGGCGAACCCGGTTATTCGGCGCCGTTGTATGAAGTGGACTATGCGCCGGTCAAATCCATGTGTGATGTGCTGCTTAACGGCAGCGCTTATGCTCCCGGTGGCAAACCCGCTTCACGGGTCGAAGTTACACTCAGAATTGGTCCTATGTATAAATCCTTCGCGGTTACCGGAAACCGATTCTGGGAGGCAGGGAAACTGGCAATCAGTCCAGGTTATCCGGGGCTGTTCGAGCGCATGCCGATCAGTTATGACACGGCGTTCGGCGGCGTCGATAACTTTCATGAAAACGAGCAGAAGCACAGTGCCTGGATGACCAATCCGGTTGGATGCGGCTATCACAAGCAGTTGTCGCGTGAGTTGGTGGATGGTTCACCGATGCCCAATACTGAAGAGTTGAAGCGTCCAGTTACAATGCCCAACGGCACCTATGCACCAATGGCATTCGGCCCGCTTGGACGGGGATGGGATCCGCGTCGCCAGCTCGCTGGCACCTACGATCAGGCGTGGCTCGATAACAATTTCCCTTTTCTTCCGCCCGATTTCCATGAGGCCTATTATCAGGCCGCACCGGCTGATCAGCAGATTCCTTATTTGCAGGGAGGTGAGCGGGTGTTTCTGGAAAATCTCACGCCAGAGGGACAGACCTCGTTCGATCTGCCACAGATCGAAATACCAGCGGTTTTTTTCTATAAAAACGGTGAACAGAGAGATCTTCGGGCGGTTATCGATACCCTGGTCATCGAACCGGATGAAGGGATCTTCACTATAACCTGGCGGGCTACCATTCCACTCAAGAAAAATCTGTTTGAATTAAGTCAGGTACTGCTCGGTAGAAAACCTCGTGGCTGGTGGCGCGCCCGCAAACTGGGTAAAACCTACTACCCGACACTGGCGCATGCCAAGCATGAAAAACCGATTCAGGCAGCGGGGGAAAGTTGATGGGATTGCCGTTGGCCATAACCGCAACAGGCCTGGTTACCGGTGTCGGAATGAGTGCTCCGGCAACCTGTGCCGCAATTCGCTGTGCGATCGATAATTTTCAGGAGACCGGTTTTATGGATCGCGACGGAGAGTGGATTCTCGGTTGCGAAGTGCCGATGGAAAAGCCCTGGCGGGGAAAAACCAAGTTACTGAAAATGGCAGCTGCGGCCATTGGTGAAGTCATACAGGACAATCCCGGTATCAATTTGGTGGAGACACCGCTGCTGCTCTGTCTCGCAGAGCACAGTCGACCAGGCCGGATTATCGATGATGATGCTCAGTTTTTTCTTGATCTTCAGCAGGAGCTGGGGGTTGAGTTCAGTGATCAGTCACTGGTGATTGCTGCTGGCCATGTATCTGCCGCTGTGGCATTAAAGCACGCCCGGGAAATGATCTTTCAGCAGGGGGTGAAACATGTCTTGGTTGCTTCCAGCGACACAATGTTGGTCTCTCCAACGCTTGACCACTACGAAACACAGGAGCGGTTGTTGACCAGTGAGAATTCCAATGGATTCATACCAGGCGAGGCGGGTGCTGCGATGCTGGTTGAGTCTGGAGAAAAACAGACTCAAGCTGTGCTCAACTGTGACGGTCTTGGGTTTGCCGTGGAGACGGCCCATGTTGATTCAGAAGAGCCTTTGAGGGCTGAAGGGTTAACCGCAGCGATTAAGGCTTCCCTGACTGATGCCGGATGCGAAATGGGGGATCTGGATTTTCGAATCACGGATCTTTCCGGTGAGCAGTACTATTTCAAAGAGGCGAGTTTGGCTCTCAGTCGTACTTTGCGTCAACGCAAGGAGGAGTTCGATATCTGGCATCCTGCTGATTGTGTCGGTGAGGTGGGGTCTTCCCAGGGGTTGATAATGTTGGCTGTATTGAAAGCGGCGTGCGAAAAGGACTATACAAAAGGTTATCGAATGTTTGCTCACATGGGGAATGATGATGGTAAAAGGTCTTCACTCGTTCTGACATGGCGCAACGGGAGGGGGTCCTGATGGCGAATGATGTCTACGCAAACGGGCGTGAATTATCATGTAAAAAGGCGGATGGAAAGTCTATCTGCTCATTTCCCGATGTCTGTTTTACGCCGCCGCAAACACCTGCAACACCGCCCGGAGTGCCAATTCCTTACCCGAATACCGGTATGGCTAAGGATACGACCAAAGGCAGCAAGAAGGTTAAGATCAGCGGCAAGGAGATCATTCTCAAAAACAAATCCCACTTCAAACAATCCTATGGCGATGAAGCGGGGTGCGCACCCAAGAAGGGTGTGATAACAAGCAAAAACCGTGGCAAAGTCTACTTCAACGCCTGGTCCATGGATGTGAAATTCGAGGGTAAAAATGTTGTCAGACATTTTGATTTAACAACTCATAATCATGGCTCAGTTCCAGGAAATACGGTCACTTGGCCATACTTGGACACCATGGCCATGTCGAATCCTGATCACCCTTGCGTGGAAGATCAGATGAAGGAGATGGAGGCCTGTAAGGATTACAAGCCGTATGGTGAAGAAGATGCGTGCGACGGAATAGATATGCCGCCGACCCCGCCAGCTTGTCCCGATGGAATGTCGAAAAAGGATTTCAAGAAGTCTCAGCCCTACAAGGACTATAAATCGCTGCGGCACGCTTTTTATGCAGAGGCCGCCCACGACTCTGCCAAACATGATTGTTTGAACGCGCGCCGTTGTCAGCTCGTCCCCTATAAGCCCATCGGTAATCAGCCTGGTTGTTGCGACTCAAAACGTCAGACAGGTCATCATCTGGTGGAGGCGGCGGCGTGTTTCGATACCGGAAGAGGAGGCAGCGGTTCAGATGCTTTTGTCGACTGTGGTACCTATGATCAGGGTAAAGCACCCAGTATTTGTGCTGAAGGTACGGATCATGGAACAGGCACACATGGCCTGATGCATACATTTCAAAGTGATTCAGCGATCGGTTGTGATGCCGGTGAGGTAACTTGCACCAGTGGTAAAAAAGTACAGGTAGACCACAAAACAAACTACAAGGATGCCAGGGATAGTGGCGTGGATGCAGTCGCAGAAGTTTTTCCGGAGGCCAATTGCAGTAAGGCTTGCTTGACGGCACAGATGGACGCTTATCACAAAGAAGAGTGCAAGATGAAAGATAGTACTGAACTTAAAGCTGTAGCCACGACCACATCCCCTGATGTGGAAGCGGGTCGGGCCTACGTACGTAGAAATAAAGCATAGCCGGCTTTAAGTTTTTCAAGATGGGAGAAAACATGTGAGTGAGCCACTCAAGGATACATACACCTTTCTGACAGGCGCGACGAACGACAAAGAGTTCGTTGTTGTGGCATCGGTTGTAGATGAGTTAGGTGATCGCTCGCCAGCTCAGTTATACCTCTGGCTGGGTGATGACTGGTACGATGTGGATACCTATGGCTGGTCTACAGCAGGATTGTGTGTAGTCAAACAGGAGAAACCAACTGTTGTTTGCGTGAGTAATGCTGGTGATGTGGCGACGGCTGCGACTGGTGGCATTCGGGGCGAAGAGCGTATCGGTGAGGGCGGTGAGACACCCAGACAACTTGGGAGAATTCGCAGTGTAAGAGCCATCGATGGTCTGGCCCATGCGGCGGGTATGGGGCGGCAGGTATACCGACGTGAATCAAATGGTGACTGGCGTGCGATTGACAGTGGTGTGCGACGTCAGAAGAAAGATGGCAATGTTGTGGGTTTTGAAGGTATCGATGGTTTCGATAAAAACGATATTTATGCTGCTGGGTGGAACGGTGAGATCTGGCATTATGACGGTCAGGCCTGGCGTCAGATCGATTCACCCACTGACCAGATCTTGTCCAATTTAGTCTGTGGTGGTGACGGTTATGTTTACGCTTGTGGAAGACGGGGACTGTTGCTGTGCGGACGTGGTGACGAGTGGCGCGTTATTCGTCAGGAGTCTACTATCGAGGATATTTGGGGGCTGGCTTGGTTTAACGACAGCCTTTATCTTGCCACCATGCGAGCTGTCTATCGGTTAAGTGATGAGGTTTTGGAGCTGGTTGATTTTGGAGATGATTTACCGGCCACCTGCCATCATCTCGCTACAGGTGATGGCGTGTTGTGTTCCATTGGTGAAAAGGATGTGATGCTGTTCGATGGTCAGCAGTGGGAGCGTTTGGACTAATCCTGATTGTTCATCACTCTCTCCCAAAAACTGCCCCAGAATCCTTTTTGCTCCTCGATGCGATCCAGGCGTCGCTCGATGGCATTCATTCTGTCGTGGATCTCTGTGTCAAGCTGTAACAACTGACCGGCGGTTGCTGTGTCGTGTTGCTGCAAGACCAGCTGTTCCAGATATTGGGCGATGGACAATCCTTCCCGTTCAGCGCTGGCAACGATCGCGGCTTTCACATCATCCGACATCCCTTCCAGGTGCCAGGGATTGTGCGCCTTTTTCTTTACGCTGGGTTTCGCGTTCTGCTGCGCTGTTTGCGCTTTGGGTCTCTGTTTTTTCACCGTCGGCTTCTTCTTCTGTTTGTGTTTCAGGGTGATCGGTTTCTGTGGCAGCGCCGAGTAGTCCCGTTTCGGGCGCTTAGGGGGTTTGCTGGGTATGCTGGAGGAGGAGCTGGTGTTGTCGGGTGTTGTGTCTGTCATGGTCTTGACTGCGCCGCAGAATCGGTGGTGAAAAATTCCATTCGGTTCCCATTCAATGGCGCTGGGTGAGAGAGGCCATTCCGCCGGGGTTGGCTGAAGTTTAGCGGAAACTGGAGCAGGGGGGCTAAAAAATTATCGCAGGGGTGTCAGATATCCAGGTTCAGGATTCTGCTTTGACTGACCGACTGGCACAGTCGTCACCTCCACAGCAGACCTGAGTGGAGAGAATTTGGATGGCTCAGAGGGTCACAGATGGGTGCTGCCAAATGGCTTTGTTTGGCACCGCTTCCGTGTCCGTTGACTCCTCAGGTGACCAGGTTGATCAGGACGGAAACCATCCAGATTCCGGCGATGGCCAGGATCAGTGTGTCAATGGAGAGAATGTCGCGAATTGGCGTTTTCATGGTGTTACCTCTATTACTGCTATCGGTATACCGGTACTGGGTTGTGTCAGAACCTGTGACTTATTGGGATAAAATCGACGCTGTTGGTTCCCTGTTGCAAAACACCCTGGCGAGCTGTCCTTAGGAGTCCGGGTATCGGCCGTCAATTTCAGCATGACGCTTACCCTCTGTATCGGCAAGGTATAGAACTCATTAATCTCTGGCATTGAAAAATATCAATTGAGCGCTCTTTAGAATTGGCTCAGCCTATGTGGCGCAGATTTTGTGGGGCTTGTCACAGTGGGCATAAGAATTTAAAGTGTGGCAGGGAGTTGGCCAGACAGTCGCTGATTACCGCTTGCGGTAGACAGAGGAAAGTCCGGGCTCCGGCGGGCAGGGTGCCAGGTAACGCCTGGGAGGCGAAAGCCTACGGAGAGTGCCACAGAAAATATACCGCCAGCGGCTCTGCTGCTGGTAAGGGTGAAATGGTGCGGTAAGAGCGCACCGCATCCCTGGCAACAGGGGTGGCAGGGTAAACCCCACCCGGAGCAAGACCAAATAGAGGAACAGGCCGGTCTCTGACTGAGCCAAGTGCGCCCCCACTGTTCCTGGGTAGGTTGCTTGAGGTGTGTGGTGACGCACATCCCAGATGAATGGCTGTCCTTGACAGAACCCGGCTTATCGGCCGACTCCCTCCACTTTACACCACAAGCTCCGTTCCTGGGGCCATATTTCTTAAGATTTTACTTTAGGTTTACTGGGCAGGCTTCTGTATTTCCAGCGGATAATTTTTGCTTTCAATCCGCTTTGCTTGGTGTGTGTAAACCACTGACCCTAAACGAATTTTTACACTATTCACCTTGACAGAAGGTGAGAGTGGGTCCTAATATGGAGAAAGGTGGATTAATGTGGGGAAAAAGGGAAAATAACGCCGGCAGAGGGGCAACGATTTGTTTCGAGGGATTTCATCGCTCAATTTGGATACGAAAGGGCGGCTCGCGATACCAACCCGGTATCGGGAGCAGCTCGTGGACGTGTGCGCCTCCGAATTAGTGATAACCGCCGATATGGATCACTGTCTGCTGATCTATCCCAAACCCACATGGCTTGAAATCGAAAAGAAGCTGGTGGCCATGCCGACCTTCGATGCGGCTGCGCGAAATATGCAGCGTCTCTACATCGGTAGTGCTGCCGAATTGGAGATGGATGGTCAGGGTCGGATTCTGCTGCCTCCGGCATTGCGTAAGTTCGCCGCGCTCGACAAGAAGGTCGCACTGGTCGGTCAGATGAATAAATTTGAGTTATGGGATGAAGAGACCTGGAAGTCCAAGCAGGAGGACTGGCTGAAGAGTGTGGATCTGACAGATCTCAATCTACCGCCAGAGTTCAAGTCTCTTTCAATCTGATGGCTCAGGAGCATCTTTCGGTACTGTTGCAGGCTTCTGTTGAGGCGCTGAAGGTTGAACCGATGGGCATTTATATCGATGCCACATTCGGGCGGGGTGGCCATAGCCGGCTGATCCTCGAGGGATTGGGTGAACATGGGCGATTGATCGGGATCGACAGGGATCCTCAGGCCGTGGCTCATGGTGAGCAATTGTTTGCACATGATAACCGCTTTCGAATGGTACAGGAGAACTTTGCCATGCTTGCGGAGGTCGCTGAACAACAGGGTGTCGCGGGACAGGTGAATGGGATCTTGCTCGATCTCGGGGTCTCCTCACCCCAGTTGGATCAGGCGCAGCGCGGCTTCAGTTTCATCCAGGACGGGCCTTTGGATATGCGCATGGACCCAAGCCGTGGGGTGTCGGCGGCCGAGTGGCTGGCGAAAGCTGAGAGCCGGGAGATTGCTCAGGTGCTGAAAACCTATGGTGAGGAGCGTCATGCCAAGCGCATTGCCCGTGCCATTGTCGAGGCAAGGGTGGAGCAGCCGATCGAGACCACAGCTCGGTTGGCGGAGCTGGTGAGCCAGGCCAATCCTTCTTGGGAGAAAGGTAAGCATCCGGCAACCCGGAGTTTTCAGGCGATCCGCATTTTTATTAATGGTGAACTCGACGCATTGAGGCAGACCCTCGATGGTGTCATTGATGTATTGGCCCCGGGGGGCAGGTTGGTAGTGATCAGTTTTCACTCTTTGGAGGACCGCATCGTCAAGCGGTTCATGAGGGATCAGGCCAAAGGCGACCCATTTCCACCGGGTGTGCCGGTGACTGACGATCAGCGGCAACCCAAATTGCGTCTGGTGGGTAAGGCGATAACTCCTGATGAAGCTGAGACCGGCGCCAATCCAAGGGCGCGCAGTGCGGTATTGCGCGTTGCGGAGCGGTGTCTGTGAGCGTTAGCGGAAAAGTGCTCTTTTCACTGCTGGTGCTGGCAGTGCTGATATCGGCAATCGGGGTTGTCTATAGCAAGTATCTCAGCAGAAAACATTTTGTCGCCTTGCAGGAGTTGCAGGCGGAACAGGAGCGCATTGGTGTTGAGTGGGGCAGGTTGCAGCTTGAGGAGAGCACCCTGGCAACTCACTCGGTGGTTGAACGCAAAGCGCGGGACGGTTTGAAGATGCATCTGCCCGACTTTACCGAAATCGTAGTCATTAAACATTGAATATGGCCAACCGGAAGAAAAAAAAGGCACAGCAGGCGGAGATTATCCGGCAACCGAGCTATCGGGCCCGGCGCTTCACTGTGCTTGCTGTGTTGGCCCTGGCCTATGTCTCGCTGATCTGGCAGTCGGTGGATCGGCAGGTCTTCGAGACCGCTTTTCTTCAGGAGCAGGGGGAGCGCCGTTATCTGCGTACCATGAAGGTCAGCGCCAGTCGGGGCATGATCACCGATCGCAACGGTGAGCCGCTGTCGATCAGTACACCGGTCAAGAGTGTGGTGGCCAATCCACGGGTGGTGAAGAGCGACAACCAGACCATCGGTGCGCTCGCTTCAATTCTCGATCTGAATCCGGATCGTCTGCGTCGTCAGCTCTCCAGCGATCGCAGCTTCGTCTATCTGAAGCGCCGCATCAATCCGGATCAGGCTGAAAAGGTCGCAGCGCTTGAGATCAAGGGGCTGGATCTGCAATCGGAGTATCGTCGCTTCTATCCCAGCGGTGAAGTGATGTCGCACATCGTCGGTTTCACCAACATCGACGACCAGGGCCAGGAGGGGATGGAGTTGGCCTATGACCAGTGGCTCAGTGGTACCCCGGGGGCCAAGCGGGTGATCAAGGATGGCAGTGGTCGGGTGGTCAATCAGGTGGAGAATATCCAGAGCCCCGCTCCAGGTAAGGATCTGACCCTGAGTATCGATCGCAGACTGCAGTTCCTCGCCTATCGGGAACTCAAGGCGGCGGTGGCCAAACATCGCGCCCGATCCGGTTCTGTGGTGATCCTCGATGCGCAGAATGGTGAGATTCTGGCGATGGTCAACAGCCCCGCCTACAATCCCAATGACCTGCAGGATCGACGTTCAAGCAAGCTGCGCAATCGCTCGGTGACCGATGTCTTCGAACCAGGCTCCACCATTAAGCCTTTTGCGGTGGCTGCGGCGATGGAGCAGGGCAAGTTCAGGCCGACCACACCGATCGATGTCTCGCCCGGTTATATGAAGGTGGGTCGCTATCTGGTGCGGGATCATCGTAACTACGGCATGATCGATGTGGCCACGGTGCTGCGTAAATCAAGTAACGTGGGCGCCAGCAAGATTGCCCTGTCGATGCCGCCGGAAAACCTCTGGCAGCTCTATACCAAGCTGGGATTCGGTTCCAGTCCGGAGTCGCTTTTTCCGGGAGAGTCGAGTGGTCGTTTGCCCCATTTTTCCGATTGGTCTTCGTTTGAGCAGGCCACCCTCTCATTTGGTTATGGTCTCTCGGTCACCCCGTTGCAGCTGGCCCGGGCCTATTCGGTGCTGGCCAATGATGGGGAGCGCTTGCCGGTCTCTCTGCTGAAGCAGGATCAGCAACCTGTCGGTGAGCGGGTATTGCGCCAGAGCACCGCAAGAAGTGTGGTTGCGATGCTTGAATCGGTTGTCAGTCGTGACGGATCGGCCCCCCTGGCGGCGGTGCCCGGCTACCGGGTTGCCGGTAAAACCGGGACCGCCAAGAAATCGGTCGCCGGTGGTTATGCTGAAGATAAGTATCTCTCCCTGTTCGTCGGTATGGCTCCGGCCACCCGGCCACGCCTGGTGATGGCGGTGTTCATCGACGAACCCGGCGGCGAGGAGTATTACGGAGGTGCGGTTGCCGGTCCGGTCTTCTCCAAGGTAATGAGCGGTGCTCTGCGGTTGATGAATATCCCGCCGGACAAGCCCTGGCATGACGATAAGCTGATGGCCCGACTCGGAGAGCAGGAATGATGACGGCCAGAGAGATTACTGAGACGCACTGGCTCACCACATTGCTGGCTGGTCTGGCGGATCTGCCGTCGGAGCAGGATCGGCAGATCGGCGGTCTCTGTCTGGACAGTCGCCAACTGGTCGAGGGGGATCTGTTCCTGGCTTGCGCCGGAACCCGCCAGCATGGTCTGGCGTATGCCGAGCAGGCGATCGCCCAGGGTGCTGAAGCGATTGTTTGGGAGCCGGATGGTGGTGAGGGTGATCGGCTGGCCGGAGCGCTGCAAAAGTGCGCTCTGCCCTTGATCAAGGTTGCCAATCTTTCCCGCTCTCTCAGTGAGATCGCCGGTCGTTTCTATGACAACCCCAGCCGGGCAATGACCCTCTACGGAATAACCGGTACCAACGGCAAGACCAGCATCTGTCAGCTGCTGGCGCAGGCGCTGGAAAGCGAACACCCCTGTGGCATGGTGGGTACCCTGGGTGCCGGCCTGCCCGGACAGCTGGAAACCACCGGTATGACAACTCCGGATGCGGTGAGTGTGCAGCAGATCCTCTCCCGGCTGTTGGGGCAGGGCGCCAAATCGGTGGCGATGGAGGTCTCCTCTCACGCATTGGACCAGTACCGGGTGGATGGGGTGGCCTTCGATTGCGCCATCTTCACCAACCTCAGTCGCGACCATTTTGACTATCACGGCAGCCTGGAAAACTACAGCAATGCCAAGCGCCGGCTGTTTCAGCTGCCTGAGCTCGGTCGTGCGGTAATCAATCTGGATGACCCCTTTGGTCGCCAGCTGGCTGAATCTCTCTGCCAGAAGATACCTGTGTATGGATACAGCATCGAACCCGACAGCATGTTGCCGGACGGAGTGCAGGGCTGGGTTCGGGCAACCAGTCTACAGGCCACCGGTGAAGGCTTGAGTCTCTCGGTTTCAACCCCGGCGGAAGAGAGCCGCTTGGAGAGTGGCCTGCTGGGGCGTTTCAATGGCGCCAATCTGCTGGCTGTGTTGAGTGTGTTGCTGATCACTGGCTGGCCACTTGAACGGGCGGTTGCGGTTCTGGCGAAGCTCTCCACCGTGCCGGGCCGAATGGAACGCTTTGGTGATTCCGGCAAACCGACCGTGGTGGTCGATTATGCGCATACTCCGGATGCCCTGGAGAAGGCCCTGCAGGCGCTGCGGCTGCACTGCGCAGGTCAATTGATTGTTGTCTTCGGTTGTGGTGGAGACCGGGATCCCGGCAAGCGTCCGATGATGGGTGAGGTGGCGGCAAGCGAAGCTGACCTCTGCTATCTGACCGATGACAATCCACGCAGTGAATCGAGTGCCGAGATCATCAAGCAGATTCTTGCCGGTATGCCCAATGTGGATCAAGTTGAGGTGGAAGCCGACCGGGGTAAGGCGATCCGCCAGGCGGTCTCCGCCGCCAAACCCGGTGACCTGGTGCTGGTGGCAGGCAAGGGGCATGAGGATTATCAGTTGGTGGCTGACCAGGTTTTGCACTTCGATGATCGGGAAGTGGTTCAGGCGGCCCTGGCCGGGTGGCAGGAGGGGGCGGTATGAACAGTCTCAGTCTTGCCGAAGTGGCGCTGGAGCTGGAAGTCGTGCATCAGGGAGCCGATCTGCGCTTTCATTCGGTCAGCACCGATACCCGGACGATTCAGCCCGGAGATCTGTTTGTCGCCTTGAGCGGCCCCAATTTCGATGGCCACCGGTTTATCGGTCAGGCGATGGAGAAGGGGGCGGTGGCGGCCATGGTCAGCGAGCTGCAGGCTGGTGAGCTTCCCCAGCTGCAGGTGACCGATACCCGCATCGGCCTGGGACGTCTGGCTGCTTTCTGGCGGGACCGATTTGAGGTGCCGATTGTTGCCGTCACCGGCAGTAACGGTAAAACCACCGTCAAAGAGCTGCTCGCTTCCATTCTTGGAATCCGGGGTAGTGTGCTGGCCACCCAAGGCAACCTGAACAATGAGATCGGACTGCCTTTGACTCTGTTACGGCTGCAGGATGAGCCGTGTGCGGTGATCGAGATGGGCGCCAATCATCCCGGCGAGATCGGATATTTAAGTCAGATCACCCGTCCCGATGTGGCGCTGATCAACAACGCGGGGGCAGCCCACCTTGAAGGCTTTGGGGATCTGACCGGTGTGGCCCATGCCAAGGGTGAGATCCTGAGTGGCTTGAAAGCCACCGGAGTCGGGGTGCTGAATGCGGATGATCGCTTTTTTCCGCTCTGGCGGGAGCTGTGCGGTGAACGTCATATGATCTCCTTCGGTAGCTCGCCCAAGGCGGATGTGCAGAGCGATCTGAGTCAGGCCGGAATGCGCTGGTCGGAACAGGGATTTCAGAATCATATGCAGGTCAGTTATCGGGGTGAGCAGTTTGCGGTGCAGCTCTCACTGGCCGGTCGGCATAACCTGATGAATGCCCTGGCGGCGATCGCTGCAGCATTGGCAATGGAGTGTGACATTGAACAGATCCAGATGGGATTGGCCGGGGTGCAGGCCGTGGCAGGGCGTCTGCGCTTGCACCATACCTCCGCCGGTTATCGGTTGATCGATGACAGCTACAACGCCAATCCGGATTCCGTGGATGCGGCAATCGAGGTGCTGCGCGGCGCCACGGGTACCCGCTATCTGGTACTCGGGGATCTGGCGGAGCTGGGAGATGAAGCCGCCGCCTTGCACGCCGGTATCGGTGAGCGGGCCAGACAGGCTGGGCTGGAGCACCTCTACTCCTTGGGCGAGTTGAGTCGCGGGGCCGTGCAGAGTTTTGGTGATGGAGGGAAAGCCTTTAGCGAACTGGATCAATTGGTGGATGCGTTGCATGCAGCAGCCCGAACCGGTGATGCGGTGCTGGTCAAGGGGTCTCGTAGCGCGGGCATGGACCGGGTGGTTGAGCGTTTGATGTCCGAGGGGAGGGGCTGATTGTGTTGTTATATCTGACTGAGTGGCTGGTGCAATTCGATGGGGGATTCCGGGTATTTCAGTATCTGACCCTGAGAACCATCCTCGGTGTGCTGACCGCTCTGCTGATCTCCCTGGCGCTGGGGCCGATGATGATCCGTCGTTTGAGTTTTCATCAGATCGGCCAGACGGTGCGGGACGATGGTCCGGAGACCCATTTTTCCAAAGCCGGCACACCCACCATGGGTGGCGCTCTGATTCTGGTGGCGATTGCCATTGCCACCCTGCTGTGGGCCGACCTGGACAATCGCTATGTCTGGATCGTACTGATTGTGACCCTGATCTTCGGCCTGATTGGCCTGGTGGATGATTACAAAAAGCTGGTGCTGAATGATCCCAAAGGCCTGGCGGCGCGCTGGAAATACTTCTGGCAGTCGGTGGCCGGTCTGGGTGCTTCGGTGGTCTTCTTTGCCACCGCAACCTCACCGACAGAAACGGCGCTGCTGATCCCCTACCTGAAGGATGTCTCGCTGGACCTGGGGCCAGTGTTCATTCTGTTCAGCTATCTGGTGATCGTCGGTTCATCGAATGCGGTCAATCTGACCGACGGTCTGGATGGCCTGGCGATCCTGCCCACCGTGATGGTCGGGGGAGCGCTGGGGGTTATCGCCTATGCCACCGGCCATGCGGATTTTGCCACCTATCTGAAGATTCCCTATCTCCCCGGGGTGGGGGAGTTGATTGTGTTTTGCGCCGCCCTGGTCGGCGCCGGCCTGGGATTTCTCTGGTTCAACACCTATCCCGCCCAGGTCTTCATGGGGGATGTGGGTGCGCTGGCGCTGGGTGCCGCTCTGGGTGTGGTTGCGGTGGCTGTGCGTCAGGAGATCGTGCTGTTCATCATGGGTGGGGTGTTTGTGATCGAGACTGTCTCGGTGGTGCTGCAGGTGGCCTCATTCAAGTTGACCGGCAAACGCATATTCCGAATGGCGCCACTGCATCACCATTTTGAATTGAAGGGCTGGCCCGAGCCTCGGGTAATCGTTCGTTTCTGGATCATCACCGTCATTCTGGTGCTGGTCGGTTTGGCGAGTTTGAAGATACGTTAATGTCAGAGCAATCGAAACTGCAGGGTAAGACGCTGATTGTGGGTCTGGGTAAGACCGGGCTCTCCTGTGCCCGTTACCTGGCGGCGCAGGGGGTTTCGCTGGCGATGACCGACAGCCGAGAGAACCCCCCGGGGCTGGAGTTACTGAGTCAGGAGTTGCCGGACATGGCGCTGTTTCTGGGCGGTTTCCAGGAAGAGGTGTTTGCGGCGGCCAGTCGATTGGTGGTGAGTCCCGGTGTGGCTCTGGATCAGCCGTTGATTCAGGCGGCCAAGCAGCGTGGTGTTGAAGTGCTGGGGGATGTGGAGCTGTTCGCCAGAGCGGCTAAGGCTCCGGTGATCGCGATTACCGGATCAAACGGTAAGAGTACCGTTACCACCCTGCTTGGTGAGATGGCCCGCATGGCGGGTGTGAAGGTTGCGGTGGGCGGCAACCTCGGTGAGCCGGCGCTCGATCTGCTGGATGATGAGGTGGATCTCTATATTCTTGAACTCTCGAGTTTTCAGCTGGAGAGTACCTGGTCGTTGCAGCCCAGGGCGGCGGTGGTGCTGAATGTTTCGGCGGACCATATGGATCGCTATCGGGATCTGCAGGACTACGCAGATACCAAAGCCAAGGTCTACCATCAGGCCGAGGTCTCAGTGGTCAATCGGGACGATCCGGTGGTGGCGGCGATGGTGGATGCGGCTTCGGAGTCGCTGGGTTTTACCCTGCAGGCGCCCCAAGCCATTGACTTCGGTCTGCATGAGCAGGATGGGGTGAGCTGGCTGAGTGAAGGGCATGTGCCGCTGATGCCGGTGAGCGAATTGAGAATTCCCGGTCGCCATAACCAGGCCAATGCCCTCGCGGCTTTGGCTCTGGGCTGTGCCGCCGGTTTCCCTCAGAACGACATGCTGGCTGCCCTGCGCAGCTATACCGGTCTGCCCCATCGCACCCAGTGGGTCGCGGATAAGGCCGGACTTCGCTGGTACAACGACTCAAAAGGCACCAATGTGGGGGCAACCATCTCCGCATTGAATGGATTGCATCCGGATCGGGGAGAGAGCCGCACGGTGCTGATCGCCGGTGGTGACTGCAAGGGTGCGGATTTCAGTGAATTGGTCGATGTGGTGATGAAGACGACCAGAGGTGTGGTGCTGATCGGTCGTGATGCACCGGCCATTCGGTCTGTGTTGGAAGGACGGGTTGAACTGGTCAATGCACAGAGCATGGATGAGGCGGTTGCTTCAGCCTATCACCTGGCGCAACCCGGGGATCGGGTCGTTCTTTCACCGGCTTGTGCCAGTTTCGATATGTTCCGCAATTTTGAACAGCGGGGTGAGGCCTTCATGGCAGCGGTGGAGGCGTTCGAAGCATGAGCAACAGACGACCTCAGGCGATGGATGCCCGTGCTGCCAAACCCCAGGAGCCAACCGTTGACTGGTGGCTGCTGGGGGCCTCGGTGCTGCTGCTCGGTTTTGGTCTGGTGATGGTGGCTTCATCCTCGATGACGGTGGGTGACCGGCTGGCTGGCTCACCCTTCTTCTATGTCTATCGCCACCTGTTTGCCATGTTTCTCGGTTTGATCGGTGCCGCCCTGTTCTTCGGTATCCCCATGGAACAGTGGCGCAAGGCTGGGCCGATGCTGGTCTTTCTCGGCATGTTCCTGCTGCTCATCGTGCTGATTCCCGGGGTCGGCAAGACGGTCAACGGCGCAACCCGGTGGGTACCCCTGGGCATCTTCAATCTGCAGAGCTCCGAGTTCATGAAGCTCTTCATGGTGCTCTATATCGCAGGCTATCTGGTGCGTCGTCAGGATGAGGTCGCCCGCTCGTTCTGGGGCTTTGCCAAACCGATGCTGCTGCTGGTCATCACCAGCGCGATGATTCTGCTGCAGCCCGATTTCGGCACCACGGTGGTGCTGTTTGCCACTGCACTGGGAATGCTGTTTCTAGGCGGCGTGGTGCTCTATCAGTTTGTCACCCTGATTCTGTTCTCCATGGTGGCCGGTTTTGCGCTGATCTTTTTCACCCCCTATCGCTGGCAGCGCTTTACTACCTTTCTCAATCCCTGGGATGATCCTTTCAATACCGACTTTCAGCTCTCCCAGGCGCTGATCGCCTTCGGCCGGGGCGAGTTCACCGGGGTGGGGCTGGGTAACGGCATCCAGAAACAGTTCTATCTGCCGGAGGCGCATACCGATTTCATTATGGCCGTGGTGGGCGAGGAGTTCGGTCTGCTCGGTACCCTAGGGATCATTCTGCTGTTTGCCTTTATCACCTGGCGCGCGTTTCAGATCGGTGTCAGGGCGGAAGCGGCGGGGCAGCGATTCTCTACCTATACCGCCTATGGGCTGGGGCTGTGGCTCGGTATGCAGGCGTTTATCAATATCGGCGTCAATGTCGGCATGTTGCCGACCAAGGGTCTGACCCTGCCGTTCATGAGCTACGGGGGTAACAGCATCATCGTCGCCTGCCTGATGATCGCCCTGTTGCTGCGCATCGACTACGAGTCCCGCAAATCGCCAGACCGCGAAAGGCAAGGGAGGCGATCATGGAGCCTCATGTGATGGTCATGGCCGGTGGCACCGGCGGGCACCTGTTTCCCGCACTGGCGGTTGCCCAGTGGCTGCAGAATCATAACTGCCGGATCACCTGGCTCGGCAGCAGTGGCGGCATGGAGAATCGCCTGATACCGGAGTATGGCTTTCCGATCCGCACCCTGGAGGTGAAGGGGTTGCGCGGTAGCGGACTGAAGCGTCGCATCATGGCGCCCTGGGTGGTCAGTCGCTCACTGCTGCAGGCCTATCGCCTGCTGCGTCAGGTGCAACCCAATCTGGTACTGGGCATGGGTGGCTTCGTCACCGGGCCTGGCGGGGTTGCTGCCAGGCTGATGAAGATTCCGCTGGTGATTCAGGAGCAGAATGCCATCCCCGGTTTAACCAACCGGATTCTGGCCCGCTTCGCCAATAAAGTGTTCGAGGCCTTTCCCGGCAGTTTCGGTGCCGAGGCCCAGGCTGAGACAGTGGGTAATCCTGTGCGTCAGGAGATCGTCGATCTACTCCCACCGGAAGTCCGTTTCAGCCAGCGCAGCGGAGCGATTCGATTGCTTGTGCTGGGTGGATCTCTGGGTGCCCGGGCGCTCAATCAGACCCTGCCCGAGGCATTGGCTCTGCTCAGCCGGGAGGAGCGTCCTCTGGTCCGGCATCAGGCCGGTGAGAAGCTGCTGCAGGAGACCATCGAGTCCTATCGTCAGCAGGGTGTGGAGGCGGAGATCAAGGCGTTTGAGAAGGATATGGCGGAAGCCTATGGCTGGGCCGATCTGGTGCTCTGCCGGGCGGGCGCCCTGACCGTCACCGAATTGGCCACGGCCGGCCTGGGATCGATTCTTGTGCCCTATCCTCATGCGGTGGATGACCATCAGACCCATAACGCACAGTTTCTGGTTGAGGCCGGTAGTGCACAGCTGGTACAGCAGACCGATCTCAATCCCACCGATCTGGCCGGCCGTTTGAAGGCCCTGTGTGCCAGTCGGGAGTCATTGTTGCAGATGGCCAAGGCGGCCCGTGAACAGTCCCGCGCCGATGCTGCGGCCAACCTGGGGCGCTTTTGCCTGGAGACCATTGGATCATGAATGAGCAACTGCGAAGCCGCCACAATCCGAACAGCATGGGCCGCATGCGACGGATCCATTTTGTCGGCATCGGCGGTGCGGGCATGAGTGGTATCGCCGAGGTGATGATCAATCTGGGGTATCAGGTATCGGGTTCGGATCAGCGCGAGAGCCGGGTCACCGCGCGACTTGTGGCGCTGGGCGCCAAGGTCTATCTGGGGCATCAGGCTGAGCATGTCGAAGGTGTGGATGCGGTGGTCATCTCAAGTGCCGTGAAAGAGCAGAATCCGGAAGTGGTGGCCGCCCGCCAGGATCGGATTCCGGTGGTTCCAAGGGCCGAGATGCTGGCCGAGATCATGCGTTTCCAATATGGCATCGCGGTTGCGGGTACCCATGGGAAAACCACCACCACCAGTCTGGTGGCCAGTGTGTTGGCCGAGGCCGGGCTCGATCCGACTTTTGTGATCGGCGGACTGTTGAACAGTGCCGGCGCCAATGCCCGATTGGGTGAAGGTGAGTATCTGGTGGCTGAGGCGGATGAGAGTGATGCCTCGTTCCTCTATCTGCAGCCGATGCTGGCGGTTGTGACCAACATCGATGCGGACCACATGTCCACCTACGGGGGTGATTTCAACCGCCTGCGGGGCACCTTCCTGGAGTTTCTCCACCATCTGCCTTTCTATGGTCAGGCGGTGATGTGCATCGATGATCCGGTGGTCATGGAAATGCTGCCGGAGGTGACCCGTCCGATCACGACTTACGGCTTCAGCTCTGATGCGGATGTGCAGGCAACTGATGTCCACAGCGAAGGGCTGCAGACCCATTTCAGACTGCACGTCAAAGCCCAGCAGCTGAGCTTTGAAGTAACCCTGAATCTGCCGGGTCGACACAATGTGCTGAATGCCCTGGCCGCTGCCTGTGTGGCGCTTGAGCTCCACACAGATCCCCGTCACATCCAGTCTGCGCTGAAGAAGTTTGCCGGTATCGGCCGACGTTTTCAGACCCGTGGCGACTGCCAGATGGATGGTATGCATGTGATGTTGGTGGATGACTACGCCCACCACCCACGGGAGATACAAGCGACCCTGGAAGCGGTACGTGACGGATGGCCGGAGCGGCGGCTGGTGGTCGCCTTTCAACCCCATCGCTATACCCGGACCCAGGAGCAGTTCGAGGATTTTGTTCAGGTACTTTCCAGATCGGATCTGTTGATCCTGACCGAGGTCTATGCGGCGGGAGAGGAGACAATTCAGGGTGCCACCGGACGTGATCTGAGTCGGGCGATCCGGGTGCGCGGCCAGGTCGATCCGATCTTCATGGAGCCCGTGACTGAGTTGCCTGAGCTGTTGCGCGGGCTGCTTCAGGATGGGGATATCGTGCTGACAATCGGGGCAGGCAGTATCGGCGCAATTGCGGCGGAATTGCCCACACAACTATGTGAGGAGGCCCAGTGATGGCGCAGATCTTTGATATGAGACGGTTGCATCAAGGGTGCGGAGAGTCGTTGCAGAGCGAGTTGCTTGTCATGGCAAAAGCGGGCAGGCAACAGAGCTCAATCAACCGGGAAGCGCAGAAGCAGCGCTTGAAGAGTGCTCATCAGATGCAGAAACGGGAGAGGTTCTGGGGATGATGCCGGTGATGAAGTCACAACCACTACGCGGTGAGATGCGATTGGACGAACCTCTGTCCAAGCATACCACCTGGCGTGTGGGTGGACCGGCGAAACACTTTTATCGGCCGGCTGACCGGGATGATCTGGTGAATTTTCTGAGTCAGCTGGATGAAGAGGAACCACTCTTCTGGCTCGGGCTGGGGAGCAATCTGCTGGTCAGGGATGGCGGTTTCGACGGTACCGTGATCGCCACTCAGGGCTCCTTGAAGGATTGTACTCTGGTGGATGAACAGCGGATCTATGCCGAGGCCGGTGTCTCCTGTGCGAAGGTTGCCAGAGTCGCTGCCAGAGCCGGACGCTGCGGAGTTGAATTTCTGGCCGGTATTCCCGGCACCCTGGGGGGTGCCCTGGCGATGAATGCGGGTGCTTTCGGTGGCGAAACCTGGCAGCGGGTGAAGCAGGTCGAAACCATCGATCGTTACGGTGTGGTTCGGCAAAGAGAGACCACCGACTTCCAGGTTGGTTATCGCCATGTGAGCAGACCCGAAGGTGAGTGGTTTCTCTCCGCGCAACTCTCCCTCTTGGCAGGGGATGCGGAGGCGGCCCAGCAGAAGATCAAAGCACTGCTGGCAAAACGTTCGGCCACCCAGCCCACTACCCAGCCCAGCTGTGGTTCGGTGTTCCGTAATCCGCCTGGAGACCATGCAGCGAGGTTGATCGAGTCTATTGGATTGAAAGGCCGTCAGTTGGGTGGTGCCCAGGTGTCGGAAAAGCATGCCAATTTCATCGTCAATACGGGAGACGCCACCGCCGCGGATATCGAAACTTTGATCGAGACGGTGCAGCGCGAAGTGAAAGCGGCGACCGGGATCGATCTGATCACTGAAGTCCACCGCTTAGGAGGGCCGAAGTAGATGTCTGTTTCAGCTGACAGCTTTGGCAAGGTGGCGGTGTTGATGGGAGGCCGTTCCGCGGAGCGTGAGATCTCGCTGAAGAGTGGTAACGCGGTTCTCTCAGCACTGCTGCGCCGCGATGTCGATGCGGTGGGCATCGATACTGGTGACGGGGTGCTCAATCAGCTCGACGGGGCAGGCTTTGATCGGGCCTTCATCATCCTCCACGGACGAGGCGGCGAGGACGGCACCGTACAGGGTGCCCTGCAGACTCTGGGTCTGCCCTATACCGGCAGTGGTGTGCTTGGATCGTCGTTGGCGATGGAGAAGCACCGCACCAAGACGTTGTGGCGGGGATTGTCACTGCCCACACCTGAAGCGGTGTTACTCGAGACGGCGGAGGACCTAAACCAGGCCGATGCGCTGGGTTATCCGTTGATCATCAAACCCAGCGCCGAGGGTTCGAGTATCGGTATGAGCAAAGTCGAAAACCGTGAGCAGCTGCAGCAGGCCTGGCAGACCGCCCGGGAGTATGACAGCCGGGTTCTGGCGGAACGCTGGGTGGTTGGCGAGGAGTATACCGCGGGGTTTGTGCAGGGGCAGATGCTGCCGCTGATCCGCCTTGAGACACCCCACCAGTTTTACGACTATCAGGCCAAGTACAGTGTGGACACCACCCGTTACCACTGTCCCTGTGGTCTGCCCGAGACGGAGGAAGCGCTACTTCTAACACTCTGCCGGAAGGCCTACGAAGCGGTGGGGGTCAGTGGTTGGGGGCGAGTCGACCTGATGCTCGATGAGGAGCGGCAGCCCTGGTTGATCGAAGTCAACACGGTACCGGGAATGACCGACCACAGTCTGGTGCCGATGGCGGCGAAGGTGGCCGGGATCGATTTTGACGAGCTGGTGATGCGGATTCTGCAAACCAGTCTTGATCAGCAGGTGGGGTCATGAGTAACCGACGTCGTACTGCAAAACAGCAGCAGAAACCGCTGCTCCCTGAGAACAGTCTGCTGTGGCTGAAGCTGGCGCTAATGAGCCTGGTATTGATCTCCGCCCTTTATTGGATGGGCCATATGCTGGCTGATCCCGCCGTAATGCCGGTTCGTACCGTGGGTGTTGATGGTGAGATGCGTTTTGTTAAGCGGGAGCGCCTGGAGCAGGTTGTTGCCGAAGCGGTCAACGGCAGCTTTTTCAGTGTTGACCTGAAACGGATGCGGCAACAGATCGAAGCCATGCCCTGGGTAAAGCAGGCCAGCATACGGCGGGTCTGGCCCGACAAGCTGAGGGTGCATGTAAAGGAACATCAGCCACTCGCCTACTGGGGTGAAGAGGCGATAGTCAGTCAGTTGGCCGAGGTGTTTGAGCCGGAAAAGCTGCCGCAGCTGCCGGGGCTGGTGACCCTGGTTGGCGATGCTCAACAGGCGAAGACCATTACCCGGGAGTATCAGCGCATGCAGACCCTGCTCGATACCGCGGGTTTGAGTCTGACCCGGATCTGGGTGGATGCGCGACAGGCGTGGCGGATCGAAACCGAGCGTGGCCTGTTACTTCAGCTGGGGCGGCGGGATGTGATGCAGAGACTGACCCGCTTTGTGCGTCTCTATCCCGATCTGATGGCGCAACCTGATCGTCAGCTGGTGAGTGTTGATTTGAGATATACCAATGGCTTTTCCGTGCAGTGGCGGACGAGTGAGGAAGCGACTGCCGAGGCTGGCCAGGCGTTGGGTTTTTATAGGGATGGCGCTCGGATGAGCCGCGCAGATTCCGAAAATAATTTGAGGAAAACGGGCAAAAGTCCCGGGTAGATGCATGACTAAACGAAGTGAGAAAAACCTGATCATCGGGCTCGATATCGGTACCTCGAAGGTGGTGGCCATTGTTGGCGAGATCAAAGCGGATAATGGCATTGAGATTATCGGTATCGGTTCCCACCCTTCACGCGGATTGAAGAAAGGGGTGGTGGTGAATATCGAGTCCACCGTGCAGTCGATTCAGCGTGCGGTTGAAGAGGCGGAGCTGATGGCGGGTTGTGAGATCCATTCGGTCTATGCCGGGATTGCCGGCAGCCACATCCGCAGTCTCAACTCCCACGGCATTGTCGCCATCAAGGACAAAGAGGTGAGTCAGAGCGATGTCGAACGGGTGATCGATGCCGCCCGGGCAGTTGCCATCCCGGCTGACCAGAAGATTCTGCACATCCTGCCCCAGGAGTTCATCATCGATGAGCAGGAAGGCATTCGCGATCCGGTGGGTATGTCAGGGGTTCGTCTCGAAGCACGGGTTCATATGGTCACCGGCGCGGTGAGTGCGGCTCAGAACATTGTTAAGTGCGTGCGTCGCTGCGGGCTGGATGTGGATGACCTGATTCTGGAGCAGCTGGCCTCCAGCTATTCTGTGTTGAGCGATGACGAAAAAGAGCTGGGTGTCTGCCTGGTGGACATCGGCGGCGGTACTACCGATATCGCGGTTTTTACCGGTGGTTCGATCCGCCATACCGCGGTGATTCCCATCGCCGGGGATCAGGTGACCAACGATATCGCGGTCGCCCTGCGTACCCCGACCCAGCATGCGGAAGAGATCAAGATCAAATATGCCTGCGCATTGACCCAACTGGCGACCAGCGATGAGACCATCGAGGTGCCCAGTATCGGCGAGCGGCCGCCGCGCAGGCTCTCCCGTCAGACCCTGGCGGAGGTGGTCGAGCCACGTTACGAAGAGCTGATGACGCTGATTCAGGCGGAGTTGAGACGAAGTGGTTTTGAAGATGTGATTGCCGGTGGCGTGGTGCTTACCGGTGGCAGTTCGAAGATCGAGGGAGTTATCGATCTGGCGGAAGAGGTATTTCACATGCCGGTGCGATTAGGTGTGCCCCAGTATGTCAGCGGTCTGGCTGACGTGGTGCGCAATCCGATCTATTCCACTGGAGTGGGATTGTTACTGTTCGGTCAACGTAATCGCGCCCAGGGTGGGCGGGAGTTGGCCAATGATGGTGGCCTGAAAGCGATATGGGATCGAATGAAGCATTGGTTTCAGGGCAATTTTTAAATTTTTTTGACATCTGTTAGGCGCGACAGACGCGGAGGTAGATCATGTTCGAATTAATGGATACACACAGTCAGAATGCTGTGATCAAAGTAATCGGTGTCGGCGGAGGCGGCGGCAACGCGGTCAATCATATGCTGACCGGCGAGATTGAAGGAGTCGACTTCATCTGTGCCAACACCGATGCCCAGGCGTTACGTCACAGTGAGGTACGGACCCTGTTGCAGCTCGGTTCCGATATCACCAAGGGGTTGGGCGCGGGCGCCAATCCTGAGATCGGCCGTCAGGCCGCACTTGAGGATCGTGACCGTATCGAAGAGGCGCTCGACGGGGCGGATATGATCTTCATCACTGCCGGTATGGGTGGTGGAACCGGTACCGGCGCCGCTCCTGTGGTGGCGCAGGTCGCCAAGGATCTGGGTATTCTGACCGTGGCGGTGGTCACCAAACCGTTTGGTTTTGAGGGGGGCAAACGGATGAGGATTGCCGAACAGGGCATGGAAGACCTGGGAAAACATGTGGATTCCCTGATCACCATCCCCAATGAGAAGCTGTTGGCGGTGCTCGGCAAGGAGATGAGTCTGCTGAATGCCTTCAAATCGGCCAATGATGTGCTGCTGCATGCGGTTCAGGGCATCGCCGAGCTGATTACCCGACCCGGTCTGATCAATGTGGACTTTGCCGACGTCAAAACCGTGATGTCGGAAATGGGTGCTGCAATGATGGGCTCCGGTGAGGCAAACGGTGATAATCGGGCCCGTGAAGCGGCTGAGCGGGCGATCCGCAGTCCGCTGCTGGAGGATGTCAATCTGGCCGGCGCCAAGGGTATTCTGGTGAACATCACGGCCGGACTCAATCTGGCAATCGGTGAGTTTGACGAAGTCGGCACCACCGTGCGTGAATTTGCCGATGACGATGCCACCGTGGTGGTTGGTACCGTCATCGATCCCGATATGCAGAACGATATGCGGGTCACCGTGGTGGCTACCGGACTGGGTGAACGGCCCAAGGCGGAGCTGCCGAAACCGACCAAAGTCGAGGATCTGCCGCCGGTGAAACTGGTCGATAGCCAGGAACCACAGCAGGTTCCGGAGGATTATCGGGAACTGGATCGCCCCACAGTGTTGCGAAATAGCAACAGTGACCGCAGTGCTGCAGTGACGACAGCGGATGGCAACCTGGATTACCTGGATATACCAGCTTTTTTACGTCGCCAGGCAGATTAATGTAGAATTCCCAGTTACAATGTGATTACAAGTTTTGTATGCTTGTTACAACAATGCTGGGAATATAACTGTTTTTACAGATGGACCAGCTGTGATAGCATGCGCGCCTTTTGTGGTGCCAATGGCCATTATCAGTATGGGAGCTGCGAGTCGATGATTTGGCAACGTACGTTGAAGAACGTGATACGCGCTACCGGTGTGGGACTTCACACCGGTGAGAAGGTCTACCTGACCCTGCGGCCGGCCGCTCCGGATACGGGAATCATTTTCAGACGGGTCGATCTCGATCCGCCGGTTGAGATTCGCGCCTGTGCGGAAAATGTCGGGGATACTCGGCTTTCCAGTACTCTGGTACAGGATGGGGTGCGGGTCTCTACTGTCGAGCATCTGCTCTCTGCGCTGGCAGGGCTGGGTATCGACAACGCCTATGTGGATGTGAGTGCTGCGGAAGTACCGATCATGGACGGCAGTGCCGGTCCCTTCGTGTTTCTGTTGCAGTCCGCTGGGGTTGAAGAGCAGAACAAGGCCAAGCGGTTTATTCGTATCAAGCGTAAAGTTGAAGTGGTTGAGGGTGACAAACGCGCCAGTTTCGAGCCCTTTGATGGTTTCAAGGTCTCTTTTTCCATAGATTTTGACCACCCTGCCTTCAAGGAACGTTCTCAATTCGCCACGATTGATTTCTCATCTACCTCTTTTGTCAGAGAGGTCAGTCGGGCGAGAACCTTCGGCTTTTTGCGTGATATCGAGATGTTACGGCAGAAAGAGCTGGCACTCGGCGGCAGTCTCGACAATGCGGTGGTGGTCGATGACTACCGGGTCATGAATGTGGACGGGCTGCGCTACGAAGATGAGTTCGTCAAGCACAAAATCCTCGATGCCATCGGTGACCTCTATCTGCTGGGCCACAGTCTGGTTGGCGCCTTCAGTGGGCACAAATCGGGACATGCCTTGAACAACCGGCTGCTGCTTGAGCTGATCAGTCAGGAGGATGCCTGGGAGGAGATTACCTTCGATGAACCGGAGGATGCGCCGATCTCTTACATGCAGCCTGCTCACCTGACGGTCACTTAAGGCCTGTTACTACACGCTTCGAATCGCCCCCCGGCTTCAGCCAGGGGGGTATCTTTCACTTACCTGTCTCGCCATGCCGGCTTAATTTCAGCAGCGCCTCACTGAGGTCCGGATCACGGATTGTGGCAGCGGTTTGACGTAATATTTCGCCGTTATGTTTGCTCAAGGACAGGGTTTTATGCTTCAGGGAAGAGGATTTTTTTCCAGCTTCTAGCAGGATACGGGTGCGTATCCGCTCAACCCCCAAACCGTGCTGCTGCAGTTGCTGAAGCAACTGGGGAACGGCGTAGCGCAGCCGGCTGGCCCACACCGGGGAAGAGACGAACAGACTGAGCACACCCGCCTGCAGAACCGTGGCCTTCAATTGCTGATCCAGGGGTGCCGGCAGGTTGGACCTGACTATCGTGCAGAGTGCTTCATAGTCTGCCAGTTTTTTGCCCAGTTTTGCCGGGGTCGAGTTGTTGCCAACAATGTTCCTGACCGATTTCATAGCGCGAGCTTAGAGCAGATTTAAAGAAAAAACATCACATTTTGCCCGGAAAGTGGTAAAGTTCGAGAGTTTTTGACCGAAGAAATGTAGTAACAAGGTCAGTTCTTTAAGTATTATTTGTTATGAAAATCATATACTTACGCGGTGCTGTACAAGATTACGATCTCGCCTCCAGATGGCTGATGCCGGGGGTTTTCCTGCTATTGGGGCTGTTGTTTGGTGTGGCCATGCTCTGGACCGGCTACCAAATGGGGGTCAGTGATACTGAGTTCCCTGAGCATCAGCTGGTCACCAGTCTGGAGAACAGTTTTGCCAACGAGCGGCAGACTCTGGAGGACATGAAAATTGATACTCAGAGCGGTATCGATGCCCTGGCAATTCGGGTTGGTCAGATTCAGTCCCAGTTGTTGCGCCTCGATGCATTGGGTGAGCGGCTGGTCACCATTGGCGGACTCGATAAAGGGGAGTTCAGTTTCGAAGCTGTACCGGCCCTTGGTGGTCCGAATGGGATCTCATCCCTGAGTGAAGCCTCCGCGCTGCCGGACCTGTTGCACGAGATGGAGCAGCTTGAGGCGATGATCGAGCATCGTCATCAGCAACTCAATCTGGTGGAAGACCTGATCATGAACTCAAATCTGGAAAATTCGGTTCATCCGGCCGGTCGTCCAGTGAAAAAGGGTTGGATCTCATCCTACTTCGGTATGCGCAACGATCCGTTTACCGGGAAACGCACCATGCATAAAGGCATGGATTTCGCCGGCAAGTCGGGCTCCGATGTGGTCGCTGTAGCCGCCGGTGTGGTGACCTGGGCTGATGAGCGCTACGGTTATGGTAATCTGGTTGAGATCAACCATGGCAAAGGCTACATCACCCGCTACGGGCATAATGCCGAGATCCTGGTTGAGATTGGAGACCGGGTAAAACAGGGAGAGGTGGTTGCCAAAATGGGTTCTACTGGCCGCTCCACAGGACCTCATGTCCATTTCGAGGTGGTACGTAACGGTAAGATCGTCGACCCCACGAAATATATCCTGTCGAAACGCGATAAGGGCTGAAGATCCGTTTGCTCGATTTCCGCTGTCGACATCCACTGATGTCACATTCTGCTCCTGCTTAAGACTTTTGCTGGCTGCAATCCTCATTATCGCTGGGTTGTTAGTCGGCGGTGGTTGAATTTGTGAGCGCCAATCCCCACATAGGGTGCGCAGGCTGAACGCGATCCAGCCTGGGATGATCAGCTTATCCTTCTGCATCGCTACGGCATGCTGTATGATCGCAAACATTTCGCATTCTCACGGAAACCAGGATTCATGGTTAGTAAAATCTTCACAAAGATCTTTGGCAGCCGTAATGACCGGCTGGTAAAACGAATGACAAAAACGGTCGCCCAGATCACCAATCTGGAGTCCGAAATCGAACAACTCTCAGATGATGCCTTGAAGCAGAAGACGGTGGATTTCCGTGCACGGTTGGATGCGGGTGAGGGCCTGGACAGTCTGATGCAGGAAGCCTTCGCCGTAGTTCGCGAAGCCGGGCGGCGGACCATGCAGATGCGCCATTTCGATGTGCAGATGATCGGCGGTATGGTGCTCCACCAGGGCAAGATTGCCGAGATGCGCACCGGAGAGGGTAAAACCCTGGTAGCGACCCTGGCCGCCTATCTCAACGCCCTGCCGGCAAAAGGGGTTCACGTGGTTACGGTGAACGACTATCTGGCTCGTCGAGATGCGGCCTGGATGGGACGCATCTACCACTTTCTGGGTCTCAGCACCGGGGTGATCAACTCATCCGGCGGTGCCGGACCGGATAGCTCCTCCTATCTCTACGAACCTGAATACGACGGCGCCAAGGGTGGTTTTCCGCATCTGCGCGCGGTCTCCCGTAAGGAGGCCTATGCTGCCGACATCACCTATGGCACCAACAATGAATATGGCTTTGACTATCTGCGCGATAACATGGCCTTCAGCAGTGACCAGCGGGTACAGCGTCCGCCATTTTTCGCCATCGTCGACGAGGTCGATTCGATCCTCATCGATGAGGCCCGTACGCCACTGATCATCTCCGGGCCGACAGACGACTCCTCCGAACTCTACATGGCTGTGAATAAGATCATTCCAAGTCTGACCCGCCAGGATCCGATCACCAATGAAGAGGGTAAGCCCGATTTTGGTCCGGGTGACTACTCGGTGGATGAAAAGGCCAAGCAGGTCTACTTCAGTGAAGAGGGCCACCAGCATGTGGAGGAGATGCTGACCGAGGCCGGGTTGCTGGAGGAGGGCGCCAGTCTCTACGACAGCGCCAACATCATCCTCATGCATCATGCCAACGCGGCATTGCGTGCCCACGCCCTGTTTCAGCGCAATGTGGACTACATCGTCAAGGATGGCGAGATCGTCATCGTTGACGAATTCACCGGTCGTACCATGCCTGGACGTCGCTGGTCGGATGGACAGCATCAGGCAGTGGAAGCCAAAGAGGGGGTGGAGATTCAGAAAGAGAATCAGACCCTGGCTTCGATCACCTTCCAGAACTACTTCCGGCTGTATGACAAACTCTCCGGCATGACCGGTACAGCGGATACCGAGGCGTTTGAATTTCAACAGATCTACGGTCTCGAAGTGGTGGTTATACCGACCAATCAGCCGATGGTGCGGGATGATATGGGGGATCTTGTCTACCTTACCCCGGAAGAGAAATACGATGCGATCCTGGAAGATGTCCAGGATTGTGTGAAGCGGGGCCAGCCGGTGTTGGTCGGTACCGCTTCCATCGAGACCTCCGAACTGGTCTCCGGGTTGCTGGATAAGGCCAAGGTGCCGCACAAGGTGCTGAACGCCAAACACCATGAGCAGGAGGCGATGATCGTAGCCCAGGCGGGACGCCCGGGGGCTGTTACCATTGCCACCAACATGGCGGGTCGTGGAACCGATATCGTACTCGGCGGTAACCTGGAAACCGAGCTGGAAACCCTGGGTGAGAATCCCGGATCCACCAGCGTGGATGACTATACGGAGCAGTGGAAAAAGATCCACAAACAGGTACTGGAAGCGGGTGGGCTGCATGTGATCGGTACCGAACGTCATGAGTCACGCCGTATCGACAACCAGTTGCGTGGACGCTCCGGCCGTCAGGGCGATCCGGGCTCGAGCCGTTTCTACCTCTCATTGCAGGATAACCTGATGCGGATCTTCGCCTCCGACAAAGTGGGCGGACTGATGCAGAAGATGGGGATGGAGAAAGGCGAGGCGATCGAACATCCCTGGGTCTCCCGCGCGATCGAGAATGCCCAGCGTAAGGTGGAGGGACGCAACTTCGATATCCGTAAACAGCTGCTTGAATACGATGACGTGGCCAACGATCAACGTAAGGTGGTGTATGAGCAGCGTAACGATCTGATGGATACCTCTGACGTCTCCAACTCCATTAATGCACTACGTGGAGATGTCCTGGATGAAGTCTTTCATGCCCATATTCCCCGTGACTCCATTGAAGAACAGTGGGATGTTCCGGGGTTGAGTGAAGCCTTGGCGGAAACATTCAGTGGTGAATGGCCGATCCAGCAGTGGCTTGACGATGACAGCGATCTGCATGAAGAGACCCTGAAGGCGAAGATTCACGAGATGCTCACCGCTGGCTACCAGGAGAAACAGACCCTGGTCGGTGATGAGAACATGCGTCAGTTTGAAAAGGCGATGATGCTGCAGACTCTGGACAGTCACTGGAAGGAGCATCTGGCCGCTATGGACTATCTGCGACAGGGTATTCACCTGCGCGGTTATGCGCAGAAAAACCCCAAGCAGGAGTATAAACGGGAGGCCTTCTCCATGTTCTCCGGCATGCTGGAGAGCATCAAACAGGAGGTGGTCAGCCTGCTGTCGAAGGTTCAGGTGCAGATGCCGGAAGAGCTGGCGCTGCAGGAGCAGCAGTCCCAGGTCAATGAGTTTGAGTTCAAACATGAGACCTTCGAAGGGCTGGCCGGTGAAGCGGAAGCTGAACAGCCGCCGCCTGCTCAGGAGGAGGCGCATCAGCCATTTGTCCGGGATGGACGCAAGATCGGGCGTAATGAACCCTGCCCCTGCGGTTCCGGGAAAAAATATAAGCAGTGTCACGGCCGCTTGAATTGAGATGAGCGATTCTGCACACACGGTTGCTGGAGTAAAGCTGGGTGTTGCGGCGGCAGGGATCTCCTATGCCGACCGGGATGACCTGCTGGTGATGCAGCTGGCGGAAGGGGCGCAATGTGCTGCGGTGTTCACCCGCAATGCCTTTTGTGCCGCACCGGTGCAACTGGCCAAGGATCATTTAAACAAGGGCAGCCCCAGACTGCTGCTGATCAACTCAGGCAATGCCAATGCGGGCACTGGACAAGCGGGGATGGAGGATGCCATCAGCTGTTGTCGGGAGCTGGCCGATTTGGCCGCATGCGAACCCCATCAGGTGCTGCCTTTCTCCACCGGCGTGATCGGTGAGCGATTGCCGGTCGAGCAGATGAAACAGGCTTTTCCCAAGGCCCTTGAGGCTTTGGCAGAGGATGGATGGGAGTCTGCATCGCGGGCGATCATGACCACCGACACTCGTCCGAAGCTGGCCTCGCGCCGTTTTCAGGTGGATGGTGTGACTGTTCAGGTGACCGGTATGGCCAAGGGCTCGGGTATGATCCGCCCTGATATGGCCACCATGCTGGCCTATCTGGCAACCGATCTGGCGGTATCCGGGGAGCTGCTGCAGAGCTGTCTCGATCGAGCCGTCAAGCCCTCCTTCAACAGCATAACGGTGGATGGAGACACCTCGACCAATGATGCCTGCGTCTTGGTTGCCACCGGCGCTTCACCTCTGCCGCCGCTGCGTGACGCCGAGTCTCCTATCTATCGGCAGCTGGCGGATGCGGTGCTCGATCTCTGTATGGAGCTCTCCAGAGCGATCATTGCCGACGGAGAGGGGGCGACCAAACTGGTGGATGTTGAGGTCAACGGCGCGGCCAGCGAATCGGAGGCCCGGCAAGTGGCCTACACCATCGCTCATTCGCCGCTGGTGAAGACCGCGCTGTTTGCTTCTGATCCAAACTGGGGCAGGATTCTGGCTGCTGTGGGTCGTGCCGGCATCGAGGATCTGGTGATCGATCAGCTGGAGATCTGGCTGGATGATGTCTGCATCGTACGTCAGGGAGGTCGGGCATCCGACTACACGGAAGCTGCCGGTCAGGCGGTGATGCAGAAAAGTGAACTGACCATTCGGGTAGAGCTGGGTCGGGGCAGTGCCACGACCAAAGTGGTGACCTGCGATCTCTCCTACGACTATGTGAAGATCAACGCCGAATACCGCACTTAGTGTTAACAGTGCGCTAGCTAACCTTTCACGGGTTATTTCTCATGAAGATCCACGTCGCAGCCGCTGCAATCCTCGATGAGTCTGGCAGGGTACTGATCAGCCAGCGGGCTAAAAATACCCACCAGGGCGGTTTGTGGGAGTTTCCCGGTGGTAAGCTCGAGGCTGGGGAGACGGCAGAGGCGGCGCTCTCCCGTGAGCTTGAAGAGGAACTGGGGATTCTGCCGCTGGCGACTGAACCACTGATCAGGATCCGGCATGACTACGTGGATCGCCATGTGGTGCTCGATTTCTATCGGGTTACCGCCTATCGGGGTGAGCCCAAGGGGCTTGAAGGACAGCCTCTGCAATGGCTTTCGCCCGCTGACATGCAGCCTGAAGACTTACCCGCAGCGGATCGACCGGTAATCAGCGCCCTGAAACTGCCGCAACAATACATGATCACCGGGCGCGATGCGGAGCAACCCGGGCAGTTTCTGAGCCGTCTTTCACTGGCTATCGAGCGGGGGATTCAACTGGTTCAGCTTAGAGCTCATCAATTGTCGGACAGCGCCTATCGGCAACTGCTGGCTGACGTGCTTCCCTTGTGCCGCGCCAGTGGGGTAAATCTGCTTATCAATCGTCCTCAGGGGGTGTTGGCGTGGCATTCTGAGGCGGACGGGCTACATCTCACCGCAACTCAGCTGGTATCACTCACCCAACGGCCTGCCGGCGCGAAGCTGATCGGTGCCTCCTGTCATCAGCTTGAAGAGGTGAAACTGGCCGAGCGTGCCGGCCTCGATTATGTGCTGCTTTCTCCGGTTCAGAGGACGACAACGCATCCACAAGCAGTCAGTCTGGGCTGGCCCCGCTTTGCCGAATTGGTCGACCAGGTCAATCTACCGGTCTATGCCCTCGGCGGTCTCTCCGCAGACGATCTGCCAAAGGCAATTTTAAGCGGTGCACAGGGGATAGCGGCAATCTCGGCATTCTGGCCGGATTGATCAGTCGCTGAATCCATACTCCTCAATCAGCTTCTGCAACTGCTCGATCTTGTCGTCGGACTGGTCCACGAATTCGCAGCCGGAGTCATAGAATGCGGTATTGATATCTTTTGAGCTCCATCTGCAAATGGCTTTGAAATTCAGGAAGTTAATCTCTTCATTTCCATCAGGTAGATGAATTTTCAAATCCAATTCCTCACCGGTCGGAATGGGTTTTTCACCAATCAGCATCAGCCCCTGTGAATTGATATCAACCACCTGTCCCAGTGGCGTGTTATCTTCTGTTCGCCAGACTCTGAGGTAGTAGATCAGATGGCGGCGTTTCACGGATCTTCGGTCTTCAGGTTTGAGGCTGTTCTCGTGGATGTGTTCTGCGGGGCTTTTGATGTACATCTTGGAAACCTAAATTATTATGTGAGTTAAAGGGTTAATGTTGACTGGAAGCTGATTTGAGGACAAAGTCCATACTTTTCTCAGGGCAGGCTTGGTGGATAACTCCCAGTAAGATCATAGTTGCTGACTGTGAATGCGCAATTCCCGCTGCCATGCGTCTGCCGGGCATGGGGCTGGAAACTCACTGATATTTAGCATCGGGATCTGAAAACACATAAAATTGATCTTCAGCAAAAAACGGGAATATCCTATAACAGGGGATAGACTGATGGATTTGTGAGTATTTATCCACAAAGTGGGTAAATAAAGTGCATTTAATTCTTGTCCGGATTGAAAAATGTGCGACATATGTAGAATGGAGTTGTTAAGGGATGGGTGTGATCTCCAAAGTGGATCCGGGGTTTCTGAAGCTGGATTGGCGCAGCAGTGCGTGCCGCTTAGGAATCTATCCAGGGAAACTATGTGATGCTTAAGAGATTCTTCGAGTCGAGGCTGCTCGCCAATTCGGAGTACCAGCAAGCGCTCGTACGGCTGGGGATATGGATTTTCTGTTTCCTTTCGATGTGGTTCGCCATCCAAACCCACTACTACTCTGTCGACCTGCCCCTGTTCATTGCCCTCTACACCTCCTACTTCACCTATTTCGTTCTGCTTCTGGTCAGTATCGTCATCTGGCCGAAGGTGCCCTACCGGGTTGAGATCGATCTGATTGTTGATATCAGCGCCACCAGCCTGGCGATTTTCTTGACCTCGGATGCTTTCAGTCCGTTCTATCTGATCTATCACTGGATCTACATCTCCTATGGAATCCGATATGGCGCCAGGCCGTTGATGATCGCATCGATATTGAGTTTCCTCTCCTACGGTGCGGTTTTGACCTATCTGCAGCAGTGGCAGGTGCATATCTTCGAAGCCTTCGTGTTTGTCCTGCTGCTGTTGGTCATTCCCGCTTATCAGTACATCCTGCTGAGGCAGTTGCACCAGGCACGACAGGAGGCGATGCTGGCGAAACAGGCCAGAGGTAACTTTCTCGCCACCATGACCCACGAATTGCGCACCCCGCTGGTCGGCGTGATGGGCATGGCCAGGTTGCTGCAGAACACCCCACTGGATGCAGAGCAGAAAGAGTATGTGCAATCGATCAATGATTCCGTCCGCTTGCTCAGATCGATGATCAGTGATGTGCTGGATCTTTCCAAGATTGACGCCAACAAACTGGAGTTGACCAGCGACTGGTTTGATCTGTATGAGCTGGTGAAAAACATCTCCTCGAGCCTGGCCTCAGAGGCCCAGGCTAAAAAGTTGGAGATGTATTGCTGGGTTGATCCGGGTATACCGCAGAAGCTCTATGGTGATCGTCTCAGAGTCACCCAGATTCTGTTCAATATGGTGGGTAATGCGATCAAGTTCACCGACCGGGGCTATGTCTGCCTGCGGGTAACGCTGGCAGAGGCGGATGCCAATGTACCGACCAGACACATTCTGTTTGAGGTCGAGGACAGTGGAATCGGTATTCCGGAGGAAAAACTCGCCGAGATATTCAATGCCTACTGGCAGTCAGAGAATGCGAGTCAGCAGCGGCGCTATGAGGGCTCGGGGCTCGGGACATCGGTGATCCGTGATCTGACGGGATTGATGAAAGGGCGGGTGAATGTGATCAGTAGGCTTGGGGAGGGAACAAAATTCAGTGTCCAGCTACCCTTGCTCGGAGAGGAGATCGATCGCTCACAGCAGCAGGTCGTACCGATGGCCCAGAGATACCCATTGCTGAAGGGTAAGAAAGTGCTGATTTATGATCAGGACCCGAATGCACTGCAGTTGCATCTGCAGTTTGCCGATGAGCTTGAAATGGAGGCTCTGGCGGCAACGGAATTGAACGCTTTCTGTCGGCAATTGAGCGGTGATGTGAATCTGGTCCTGGTGTGTGACTCCTTCAGTGACAGTTCGATCAAACAGGTGATCCGTTGCGTCAACACGATTGAACCTTCGATACCAATGGTGTTGGCAGTCTATCGCACCCAGAACCTGAGTTACACCTCGATCAACACGCCGCTGTTGATCAAGCCATTTCTCTGTACTGATTTTGCCAAGGTTGTGATGGAGTTACTGGTGCCACATCAGGAGCGGAATCAGGAGGCTGAAGCACCACCGGAAAAAGCCAACAATAACCGTCCCATCAATGTACTGCTTGCGGATGACAATGCGATTGCTTCAAAGGTCATGGCCACGTTACTGAAGCAGCGAGGGCACAGTGTCAAAGTGACCAAAAGCGGCAAAGAGGCTTTGCAGGCATTAAATGAGAAAGAGTATGAGTTGGCCTTTGTCGATCTGTGTATGCCCGATGTGGATGGTATCGAATTCACCCGCCTTTATCGGGAGAGAGAGTCTCAGAGTCGCTATATGCCGATCTATGCGCTGACGGCGAACAGTGTTGAGGATATGATGGAACACTGTATCCGGGTCGGTATGGATGGATTTCTGACCAAACCGGTGGAGCCTGAAGAGCTTGACGGTATCATCGAACGGCATCTCAGCGGACGACTCAATAGCAAACATTGGTTGCCAGTTCCGAGCTGAGGATTGGTTCAGCTGTCGTTGTCAATCTGTGGAGAGTGGCTGAGCTGTCCAGTTTCACGACTACCCGGTTGAAACCCCGAATGTTGTATCAGCCGGATAGTCGTATGGTCAGGTCGATGCCAGTGTCAGCTGTTTATAATCCCAGCGACTGCCAAATCTGCTGACACTGAGCGGATCGATTCATGGTATAGAAGTGGAGTCCCGGTGCCCCACCGGCGAGCAGCCGTTCGCTCAGGTTGCTCACCACCTCGATGCCGTAACTGCGGATCGACTCCAGATCATCGCCGTAGCTCTCCAATCGTTTTCTCAACCAGCGGGGGATCTCGGTACCGCAACTGTCAGAGAATCTTGCCAGTTGTGCAAAATTAGTGATCGGCATGATCCCCGGCACGATGGGAATCTCGATCGCTAGACGCTGGCACTCCTCGAGAAACCTGAAATAGGCATCCGCATTGTAGAAATACTGGGTGATGGCACTGCTGGCCCCGGCATCCACCTTGCGTTTGAAGTTTTGCAGATCCTGTTGCGGTGTGGCCGCCTGGGGATGGAACTCGGGATAGGCGGCCACTTCGATGTGGAAATAGTCGCCGTAGTGTTGGCGAATCAGTTCAACCAGCTGATTGGCGTGGTTGAGCTCACCCAGACCGCCCAGCCCGGTGCCGGAGGGCAGGTCGCCACGCAATGCCACCAGCCGCTTGATGCCTTGGGCTTTGTAACGCTCCAGTATCTCCAGGATTTCATCCTGATCCGCACCAATGCAGGAGAGGTGAGGGGCGGTGTCGATCTGTTGTTCAATCAGCCAGTCGACCGTGTCAAAGGTACGCTGTTGGGTTGAACCACCTGCACCATAGGTGACCGAAAAGAAAGCGGGGTCCAGGCCTTGCAGCTGTTGTACATTGGTTTTCAGGTTCTCCATACCCTTCTCCGTCTTCGGCGGAAAGAGTTCGAAGCTGAAAATCTGTTGTTTTGTTTGATCATTCATGACAAGCAATTACCGTATAAAGGTTATACGCATGAGCAATGGACCGGCTGAGCGGATTACTCCTCACAACCGGTTAATCTCCATTTTTGGCAGACCTTAAAGGCCTGGGTGCTCAATAGCGATAGTGGTCGGGCTTATAGGGGCCTTCAACGGGCACACCGATATAGTCAGCCTGATCCTGGGAGAGGGTCGTCAGTTTGGCACCGATCTTGGTGAGATGGAGCCGGGCAACCTCTTCGTCGAGCTTCTTGGGCAACACATAGACCTTGTTCTCATACTCGCCTGAGCGGGTGAAGAACTCGATCTGCGCCAAAACCTGATTGGAGAAGGAGTTGGACATCACAAAGCTGGGGTGGCCGGTGGCGCAGCCCAGGTTGACCAGGCGTCCTTCCGCCAGCAGGATGATCCGCTTGCCATCGGGAAAGATGACATGATGTACCTGAGGTTTGATCTCCTCCCACTGGTAGTCACGAATACCGGCAATATCGATCTCATTGTCGAAATGGCCGATATTACAGACGATCGACTGGTTCTTCATGGCAGCCATGTGATCATGGGTGATGATATTGAAGTTGCCGGTGGTGGTAACGAAGATATCCGCCTGCGGTGCGGCCTCTTCCATGGTGATCACCCGATAACCTTCCATCGCCGCCTGCAGGGCGCATATCGGGTCGATCTCGGTGACCCATACCGTTGCCCCCAGACCACGTAGAGACTGGGCGCAGCCCTTGCCGACATCCCCATAGCCTGCAACCAGCGCGATCTTGCCGGCAATCATCACATCGGTTGCCCGTTTGATACCGTCCACCAGGGACTCACGGCAGCCGTAGAGATTGTCGAATTTGGACTTGGTCACCGAATCGTTGACGTTCATGGCGGGAAAAAGCAGGGTACCCTGTTCCATCATCTGGTAAAGACGATGCACACCGGTGGTGGTCTCTTCGGTCACCCCTTTGATCGATTCAGCCATCCGGTGATAGCGTTTGGGATCCTCCTCCAGGCTGCGTTTCAGTACGCCGAGGATCACCTGCCACTCTTCCGCATCGTCCGCCTTGGGCTCGGGCACCGCGCCTGCGTCGGCGAATTCGACCCCTTTGTGCACCAGCAGGGTGGCGTCGCCACCATCATCGAGGATCATGTTCGGCGATTCGCCGTCCGGCCAGTTGAGTACCTGTTCGGTACACCACCAGTACTCTTCCAAGGATTCGCCTTTCCAGGCATAGACCGGAATCCCCTGGGCTGCGATTGCCGCCGCCGCATGGTCCTGGGTGGAGAAGATGTTGCAGGAACACCAGCGTACCTCGGCGCCCAGCTCCACCAGGGTTTCGATCAGCACAGCGGTCTGTATGGTCATGTGCAGGGAGCCGGTAATGCGTGCGCCTTTGAGGGGTTGCTCGGCGGCATACTTTTCGCGGATCGCCATCAGGCCGGGCATCTCGGTCTCGGCAATGGCAATCTCACGGCGGCCGAAATCGGCCAGTGAAATATCAGCTACTTTATAGTCGGTGAACTCACTCATGGTAGTCATCTCCTGAATATCGTGAGTGAGCGCGGTTTGTCATGTTGTTTCAACCTCCCTGCCGAGCCTGGCGGAATTGAATCCGTTGCAGCGCTCCTCGGCATGGAAGCTCTAAAAATGGTCTCGGTCCTTTTAGAGTTTTGCGTCCGCCCGCAGGGCCTCCGCCTTATCTGTGTTCTCCCAGGTAAAGCCTTCATCCTCACGGCCGAAGTGGCCATAGGCGGCGGTTTTACGGTATTTGATCTTGTCGCTGTTCAACAGATCGAGCATTTTCAGAATGCCATAGGGCCTGAGGTCGAAATGCTCGCGCACCAGGGCGGAGATCGCTTCATCTGCGATCTTACCCGTACCGAAGGTCTCAACCATGATCGAGGTCGGTTCCGCCACGCCGATGGCGTAGGAGATCTGGATTTCACAGCGCTCGGCCAGGCCAGCCGCGACAATGTTCTTTGCCACATAGCGGCCCGCATAGGCGGCAGAGCGATCGACTTTCGATGGATCCTTGCCGGAGAAGGCGCCGCCACCGTGTCTCGCCGCACCACCATAGGTATCGACGATGATCTTGCGCCCGGTGAGGCCGCAGTCACCCACAGGGCCACCGATGACAAAGCTGCCGGTCGGATTGATGTGGATCTTCTCCTGAGGGCACTTGTCCAGCCACTCCTTGGGAAGCACAGGCTGGATGATGTTCTCCATCACTGCTTCCTGGAGCTGCTTATAGTCGATATCCGGATCGTGCTGGGTGGAGAGTACCACCGCGCCGATACCGCTGACCTTGCCATCCTCATACTGCAGGGTTACCTGGCTTTTTGCATCCGGACGCAGCCAGGGCAGTATGCCCGACTTACGGATCTCCGACTGCCGTTTCACCAGCCGCTGGGCATAGGTGATGGGGGCGGGCATCAAGACGTCGGTCTCATTGGTTGCATAGCCGAACATCATGCCCTGGTCACCGGCGCCCTGTTCTTCCGGGGCGGAGCGGTCGACACCCTGGGCAATGTTGGCCGATTGTTTGCCGATCAGCGACATCACCGCGCAGGTCGAGCCGTCGAAACCCACATCGGAACTGGTGTAGCCGATATCACAAACCACCTCTCTGACCAGATCGTCCAGGTCGATCCACGCCTCGGTGGTAATCTCTCCGGCAACGATGACCGCACCAGTTTTAATCAGAGTTTCACAGGCCACACGAGCTCGATCCGGATGGGGATCCTGGGCCAGGATCGCATCCAACATGGCGTCCGATATCTGATCCGCAACCTTGTCCGGATGTCCTTCAGAGACAGATTCCGAGGTGAAAATAAACTCTTTACTCATGTTATTCCTGATAATTTGTATGTCATCGGTAGCACCGACTTGGTGATACATCTATGGCTTGACGGCCAACGCTCAGCGAAACGGGATTTTACACACCAGCTCGCTTTTTGCATAATGCCCCACCCCGATTCAATTCAATGTATTGAGCGAAATAATAATGGTATCCCTACAGACACCGATTTGTGACTTTGATGCTGAGGCCCTGGATTTCCAGCTCCCTGGAGTTGATGGCAAGACCTGGTCCCTGCAACAATGTGCCGGAGAGAATGGACTGCTGGTGATGTTTATCTGTAACCACTGCCCCTATGTGAAGGCGGTAATTGACAGAATTATCAGGGATACCAAGGAGTTGGCGGCGTTGGGTGTGAATGCAGTGGCAATCATGTCGAACGACCCCACCGATTATGCGGAAGACTCCTTCGAGAACATGCGTCTGGTCTCGGAGCGGTTGGGCTTTCCTTTCCCCTACCTGATTGATGAGACTCAGCAGGTTGCCAAGGCCTATGGTGCAGTTTGTACCCCCGATTTCTTTGGCTACAACGGCGATCTGAAACTGCAATATCGGGGCAGACTGGATGAAAGTAAGAAGGAAGCGGCCGACCCAAATGTGCGTCGTGACCTCTTTGAAGCGATGAAGCAGGTTGCCCAGACGGGTCGAGGACCTCAGGATCAGATACCCAGTATGGGCTGTTCCATTAAGTGGCGTGAAGAACCAACTTCTTGAATTTGCTTGAAAAATGAAGCTGTAGCCCATTCCATCAAGCCAGCTTATCGGCCATTAAAGCAAGCTGCTTTGCTCTGTGCTTGCTGCTTGGGTCAGAATAGCGAACCTTTGCCCGAGCGGGTTAACCATTGCCGTATGCGAAAAGGGGACGGCATAACCAGGTACGCAAGGGTTGATTAACAAAGAATTTAGCGGATTTCCGCCTCGTTAAGTCGTTAAGGACTTAGAAACAGATTAACAAATCATTAATAAATCAGGAGGGGTCAATGTCCTCACGCAGAGAACTCGCCAATGCCATTCGTGCCCTGAGTATGGATGCTGTGCAACAAGCCAATTCAGGTCATCCAGGGGCACCCATGGGGATGGCAGATATTGCCGAAGTACTGTGGAACAGCCACCTGAAACACAATCCGGCCAATCCGGATTGGGCTGATCGCGACCGTTTTATTCTGTCAAACGGCCATGGTTCAATGCTGATCTATTCGCTGCTTCACCTCACAGGTTACGAGCTGAGCATCGATGATCTTAAGAATTTCCGTCAGTTACACTCGAAAACACCGGGTCATCCGGAATATGGCTACGCACCAGGTGTAGAGACCACCACCGGTCCGCTGGGGCAGGGTATCACCAACGGTGTGGGTATGGCCCTGGCCGAGAAGACCCTGGCGGCACAATTCAACAAGCCGGGTCATGAGATCGTCGACCACTTCACCTACGTGTTCCTGGGTGACGGTTGTATGATGGAAGGCATCTCTCATGAAGCCTGCTCTCTGGCTGGAACCCTCGGTCTGGGCAAGCTGGTCGCTTTCTGGGATGACAACGGCATCAGTATCGACGGTGAGACTGAAGGTTGGTTCACTGATGATACCCCCGCCCGGTTCGAATCTTACGGCTGGCAGGTGATCCGTGATGTTGACGGCCATGATGCCGACGCCATCAATCAGGCTATCGAGGCTGCCAAGGCTGATGCTGACAAACCCTGCCTGATCTGCTGCAAGACCACCATCGGTTTCGGTTCACCCAACCTGGCCGGCAGCCACGACTGTCATGGCGCCCCATTGGGTGCTGACGAGATTGTCGCCACCCGTGAGAAACTCGGATGGGCACACGATGCATTCGTGATTCCTGAGGAGATCTACGAAGGTTGGAGCGCAAAGGCTTCCGGTGCAGAGTCTGAGTCCGGTTGGAACGATAAGTTTGCCGCCTATCAGTCTGCTTTTCCTGAGCTGGCCGCTGAGTTCAACCGCCGTATGAGTGGTGATCTGCCGGACAACTGGGAAGCCGAGGCTGCCAAGTTTATTGCTGAGGTGAATAGTAAGGCGGAATCTCCGGCAACCCGTAAAGCCTCGCAGAATGCGCTCAATGGTTATGGTCCACTGCTGCCGGAATTCCTCGGTGGCTCAGCTGACCTGACCCCTTCAAACCTCACCGCCTGGTCCGGCTCCAAGTCGATCACCGACGGCAATGCGGATGGTAACTACATATCTTACGGTGTGCGTGAGTTCGGTATGTCTGCAATCATGAACGGTGTGGCACTGCATGGTGGTTTCATCCCTTACGGCGGCACCTTCCTGATGTTCTCCGAGTATGCCCGTAACGCTCTGCGTATGTCGGCACTGATGAAGATCCAGTCGATCTTTGTCTATACTCACGACTCCATCGGTCTGGGTGAGGATGGACCTACCCATCAGCCGGTCGAACAGATCCCAACCCTGCGTATGGTGCCGAACATGGACCTCTGGCGTCCCTGTGACGCAGTGGAAACCGCCGTTGCCTGGAAAGCGGCGGTAGAGAAGCGTAACGGTCCTTCCTGTCTGGTCTTCTCCCGTCAGGGTCTGGCCCATCAGGAGCGTACCGATGCGCAGATTGCAGATATCGCCAAGGGCGGCTATGTGATTGTCGATTGTGACGGTACACCGGACGCAATCGTTATTGCCACCGGCTCTGAGGTGGACCTGGCAGTCAAGGCAGCAGCCGAATCCAACAAGCAGGTACGGGTTGTTTCCATGCCCAACACCAGCGCCTTCGATGCACAGGATGCAGCCTACAAAGAGTCTGTACTGCCTGCTGCTGTAACTGCCCGTGTGGCAGTGGAAGCCGCTGTGACTGATGGCTGGTACAAATACGTTGGTATCAATGGCAAGGTTATTGGTATCAATCACTTCGGTGAGTCGGCGCCTGCCGGTGAACTGTTCAAAGAGTTCGGCTTCACAGCAGAGAACGTACTCGCTGCGATCAACGAAGTGACCGCTTAAGATGGTTGAGAGGCGCGTTATTCGCGCCTCCCGCCAATACTGACTAATGACAATTCTATATATGTATAACGGAGAATCGCTATGACTATCAAAGTAGGTATCAACGGTTTTGGCCGCATCGGCCGTATGGCATTCCGTGCTATCGCAAAAGACTTCCCTGGTATTGAAGTCGTCGGCATCAACGATCTGCTGGAGCCCGATTATCTGGCCTACATGCTGAAGTACGATTCAGTCCATGGCAATTTCGATGGTGATATTTCTGTCGATGGCAGCAACATGGTTGTGAACGGCAAAAAGATCCGCCTCACCGCTGAGCGCGATCCAGCTGACCTGAAATGGGATGCGATCGGTGCTGATCTGGTCATCGAATGTACCGGTTTCTTCCTCACCGAAGAGACCTGTCAGAAGCACATTGACGCGGGTGCCAAAAAGGTCGTACAGAGTGCGCCTTCCAAGGATGCTACCCCAATGTTCGTTTATGGTGTAAACCACAACGAATACAACGGTCAGGCGATTGTTTCCGCCGCCTCCTGTACCACCAACTGTCTGGCGCCTGTGGCTAAAGTGCTGAACGACAAGTGGGGCATCAAGCGTGGCCTGATGTCTACCGTGCATGCGGCAACGGCGACCCAGAAGACTGTTGATGGACCTTCCATGAAAGATTGGCGTGGTGGTCGCGGTATCCTGGAAAACATCATTCCTTCCTCTACCGGTGCTGCCAAAGCTGTAGGTAAAGTACTGCCTGAGCTGAACGGCAAACTGACCGGTATGGCTTTCCGTGTACCGACCTCTGACGTCTCTGTTGTCGATCTGACTGTTGAACTCAACAGCGGCGCCAGCTACGACGACGTCTGTGCTGCCATGAAAGCGGCTTCCGAGTCTGGCGATCTGGCTGGTGTACTGGCCTATACCGAAGACAAAGTGGTTTCCACCGATTTCCGTGGTTGCTCCAATCCTTCCATCTTCGATTCCGGCGCCGGTATCGCACTGGACGACACTTTTGTCAAAGTTGTCTCCTGGTACGACAACGAGTATGGCTACACCTGCAACATGCTGCGCATGGTTGAGCACGTCTCCAAGTAAGTGCTGATCTTTACGGGGCAGGATTAATCCTGCCCCGTAACTCCACAGCGAGAGTCATGAGTTATGTATTTTTTGACAGCTTTGTAATCTGTAACAACAAAATCCATAACTCAGAATTCATATTTTAAAATTACAATCGAAGCAGGAGTCTGTTATGTCATTTATCAAGCTGACCGATCTTGATCTTGCCGGCAAGCGCGTATTGATCCGCGCTGATCTCAATGTGCCGGTTAAAGACGGCAAGGTAACTTCGGATGCGCGTATCACAGCTTCCATGCCAACCATCGAGCACTGTGCCAAGGCCGGTGCGAAAGTGATGGTGATGTCACATCGTGGCAGGCCGGAAGAGGGTGTCTATTCAGAAGAGAACTCGATGGCGCCAATTGCCGATGACATGTCTGCCAAACTGGGTGGCGCAGTTCGTCTGATCAAAGAGTATCTGGATGGTGGTTTCGATGTGGCGGAAGGTGAAGTTGTGCTGCTCGAGAACGTCCGTTTCAATGCCGGTGAGAAGAAGGACAACGAAGCGCTGTCAAAGAAATATGCCGCTCTGTGTGATGTCTATGTCATGGATGCGTTCGGTACCGCTCATCGTGCCCAGGCCTCTACCCATGGCGCCGGCAAGTTTGCTCCGGTTGCCTGTGCCGGACTGTTGCTCGCCGATGAGTTGGATAACCTGGCGAAGGCGCTGGCCAATCCGGCCCGTCCGATGGTGGCAATTGTCGGTGGTTCCAAGGTTTCAACCAAGCTGACCGTTCTCGAAGCGTTGTCAGAAAAGGTCGACCAGCTGGTTGTTGGTGGCGGTATCGCCAATACCTTCCTCAAGGCCACCGGACACAATGTGGGTAAGTCCCTGTGTGAAGATGATCTGGTACCCACCGCTCAGGCTCTGATCGAAAAGATGAAAGACCGTGGCGCCAATATACCTATCGCAACCGATGTGGTGGTCGGCAAGAACTTTGCCGAAGAGGAGCCTGCGGTACTCAAGCCTGCCGGTGAGGTTGCTGATGAAGAGATGATTTTCGATATCGGTCCAGACAGTGCCAATGAACTGGCTGAGATCATCAAAAAGGCTGGCACCATCGTCTGGAATGGTCCGGTCGGGGTATTCGAATTCGATCAGTTTGGTGAAGGCACCAAGACCGTCTCCATGGCGATCGCCGATTCCGATGGTTTCTCCCTGGCAGGCGGCGGTGACACCATCGCGGCCATTCAGAAGTACGACATCTATAACAAAGTCTCCTACATCTCAACGGCTGGCGGTGCTTTCCTGGAGTATCTGGAAGGTAAAACCCTGCCTGCGGTGGCGATGTTGGAGGCTTGTGCAGCTAAATAGGATGTCCACTGATCAGAGGCCGGACAGGGGTCCGGCCCAAGACAACGTGCAGCAAGCAAGTAATTGGATAGGTATGCCAAGAAGAACCAAAATTGTAGCAACCCTGGGTCCGGCAACAGATGACCCTAAGGTTCTCGACAAGCTGATACACGCCGGGGTGGATATCGTTCGCCTCAACCTTTCACACGATGCTCACGACTCGCAAAGACAACGTGCGGAACGGATTCGTAATCGGGCTCGTGCCTGTGGTCGACAAATCGGTGTATTGGCGGATCTTCAGGGGCCGAAGATCCGTATCGGCAAATTCAAGAACGGCTATACCGAACTGGAAGAGAACGGCCAGTTCATCCTCGATGCAGCGCTGGCGCTGGATGCGGGTGATGATGAGCGGGTGGGTCTGACCTATCCGGAACTGATTGATGATGTCTCCCGCGGTGACACGCTGTTGCTCGATGACGGTGCTGTTGAGCTCTGGGTCTCTGAGGTTACCGACAAAGAGGTCCATTGCAAAGTGGTGGTGGGTGGCAAGCTCTCCAACAACAAAGGGATCAACAAACAGGGCGGTGGACTTTCAGCGCCCGCACTGACGGACAAGGATCGTGCGGATATCCTGTTTGCCGCTGAAATCGACGTGGATTATCTTGCTGTCTCTTTCGTTCGCAATGCGGATGATGTAATCGAGGCGCGTCGCCTTCTGGAGGAGGCGGGTGGCAATGGCGGTATCGTAGCCAAGGTTGAGCGCGCCGAGGCGCTGGACTGCATCGAAGAGATTATCCAGGCTTCAGATGTCATCATGGTTGCCCGTGGTGACCTGGGTGTTGAGATCGGTGATGCTGAATTGCCTGCCGTGCAGAAAGAGATGATCAAAAAGGCCCGGGAGATGAACTCGGTGGTGATCACAGCGACGCAGATGATGCAGTCGATGATCGAGAGTCCGATCCCCACCCGTGCTGAAGTGTTTGATGTGGCCAATGCGGTGATCGATGGCACAGATGCGGTCATGCTTTCTGCCGAAACCTCGGTCGGCAAGTATCCGCATAAAGTGATCAAGGCAATGGACCGGGTCTGTGTCGAAGCTGAGAAGCACCAGCTTGCACGGCGCTCAAGTCACAGACTCGACAGCGTCTTCGGTCGGGTGGATGAGGCCATCGCCATGTCCACCATGTATACCGCCAATCACCTAGGGGTGAAAGCGATCGCCGCTCTGACCGAATCCGGCTCGACAGTAAAATGGATGTCCAGAATCAGTTCCGACATTCCGATCTATGCGTTGACCCGGCATGTGCGCACCCGACGTAAAGTGACACTCTATCGTGGTGTCTATCCGGTCAGCTTCGATGTGGCCAGCACCGACATTGCCCAGGTCAATGAAGAGGTGATCGATGAGTTGCTGCGCCGCGGAGAGGTCCGAGAGAATGATCTGGTGATCATTACCAAGGGCGACCGCTCCGGTGTGGAAGGCCAAACCAATATCATGAAAGTAATGCGTGTCGGCGAGCATGTGCTGGCTGACTGATAAAGATTGAAGTCACCACCAGTGGGTGGTGATTAAGTTGTAACGAGACTATAAACACAAACCAAGGAGGCTATCATGGCTCTGATTTCCCTGCGCCAACTACTCGACCATGCCGCGGAGCACGGCTATGGTCTGCCTGCGTTCAATGTTAACAACATGGAGCAGGTGCATGCCATCATGCAGGCAGCGGATGCCGTCAACAGTCCGGTCATTCTGCAAGGATCTGCAGGCGCCCGGTCTTACGCAGGTGAACCCTTTCTGCGTCATCTGATCATTGCTGCAACCGAAATGTATCCCCATATTCCGGTCTGTATGCATCAGGATCACGGTACGTCACCATCCGTCTGTCTGCGTTCGATTCAGTCAGGCTTCTCATCGGTGATGATGGACGGCTCCCTGATGACTGACGGTAAGACCCCATCCAGTTACGAATACAATGTGGATACTACAGCCAAGGTGGTCGATATTGCCCACGCCGGCGGTGTTTCCGTTGAGGGTGAGCTGGGTTGTCTGGGTTCCCTGGAAACCGGTCAAGCCGGTGAAGAGGATGGTATCGGTGCTGAAGGTACCCTGGACCACAGCCAGCTGCTGACCGACCCTGATGAAGCGGCGGATTTCGTCAAGAAGACCGGTGTGGATGCCCTGGCAATCGCGATCGGTACTTCCCACGGCGCCTATAAGTTCACCCGTCCGCCTACAGGCGACATCCTGGCAATCGATCGTGTCAAAGAGATCCACGCACGGATTCCGGATACCCATCTGGTAATGCATGGCTCCTCATCCGTACCTCAGGATTGGCTGGCCATCATCAATGAGTATGGTGGTGATATGGGTGAGACCTATGGTGTGCCGGTTGAAGAGATCGTTGAAGGCATCAAGCATGGTGTGCGTAAGGTCAACATCGACACCGACCTGCGTATGGCCTCTACCGGCTCCATTCGCAAGCACCTCAATGACAACAAGTCCAACTTCGATCCACGCAAGTTCCTGAAAGAGGCCACCAAGGCCATGTCGGACATCTGTAAGGATCGTTATGAAGCCTTCGGTTCTGCCGGTATGGCGGAGAAGATCAATCCGATCTCTCTCGAGAACATGCAGGTTCGCTACGAAAGCGGTGAACTCGATCCGAAAATCAATTGATTTGAGTATCGGTTAGCCGTTAATTCGGTGCACGATAAAGGGGCCATTTGGCCCCTTTATTTTTTCTGTCGGAATCGTAACCAGGGGATAGCCTGGCCATGCGGCCTACATCAGCCCTTCAAGTTCCAGTGCCTTTTTCAGTCGGTTGGGATTGAATCCTTCGAATTTTTGATCGCCAACCAGGATCAGCGGGACGCTTTTACCCCCGATCTCAAAAAACTTTTTCTGGATCTTGCCGGGTTTGGCAACATTGAAGTCGAGGAAGGGCACGTTGTTTCGTTTAAGCCAACGCTTTAAGTGCTGACAATGGGGGCACCTCAAGGTAGTGTAGATCACTACCCGGGCTGCTTTGTTATTCTGTTTTGTCATATCCTCAGAAGTGTATAAGCTCAAACTGGTCTTGCCCAATATTTTTTCTCTTGAAATTTAAAGTCTACCCTGGTCGATCATTCATAGACCGGAATCAGCGGCGCAGGGTGTGCGACTGAACTGATATGAGATGGTGTGAGATTGATCAATGAATCACCATGATCAATACAATAGGGCATGTCAAAACTGAGTCGCTTCATATACTGCGGCAATCCGCTCCAAACCTGTCAGAGTGCTCATGGTTAAAGCTCATATCTTAGCTTAAATTATAGATCTAAAATGCGAATTGGATTCTTGAAGCGTAGCGTTTGATTGATGAGTCTCAACTGTTTGCCTGGATAACCGATCTGCCGCGTCTTGTCCTGATCAGGTGTAGTTCGTAAAACGGGCACGGTTTGATATCAGCCGCGATCAAAGCCCAGCGACTGTCGGATGAACCCCGATCTACTTACCGGTCAGACGTCGTTCCGCTTCACGGTATTTTTCGGCGGTTTTATCTATTACCTCCTGGGGTAGCTCAGGGCCTGGGGGGGTTTTATCCCAATCCAGAGTCTCCAGGTAATCTCTGACAAACTGTTTATCGAAGCTGACCGGACTGGTGCCGGGACGATAGCTGTCCGCCGGCCAGAATCTCGATGAATCCGGTGTCAGTGCCTCATCGATCAAATGCAGCTGTCCATCATCATCCAGACCGAACTCAAATTTGGTATCGGCAATGATGATGCCTTTGCTCAACGCATAGTCGGCGGCCTGGGAATAGATGGTCAGACTGATCTTCTTCACCTGTGCCGCCAGTTCACGCCCAAGCAGATTTTCAGTCTGGCTGAAATCGATGTTTTCATCGTGACCCCCCACATCCGCTTTTGTGGATGGGGTGAAGATGGCTTCGGGTAGTCGGTCCGCCTGCTGCAGACCGGCGGGCAGTGGGATGCCGCAGACCGATTGATTGTGCTGGTAATCCTTCCAACCGGAGCCGATCAGGTAGCCCCGTACGATCGCTTCGATCGGCAGTGGCTTGAGCTTGCGCACGATCATGTATCTGTCACCCAGACTGTTGCGCTGATCCGGGTCTGCCAGGATCTCAGAAAGCTGCAGTTTCGCCAGATGGTTTGGAATCAATGACTCGGTTCGCTGAAACCAGAAATTCGCCACCCGGGTGAGGACTTCGCCTTTGCCGGGGATGGGTTGTGGCAGGACCACATCGAATGCTGATAGACGGTCACTGGTTACGATCAGTAGATGCTGATCATCCACCTCATAGATATCACGTACTTTGCCACGATTGAGCAGTTTCAGGTCCAGGTTTGATTCGAAAAGGGTATGGCTATCAGTCATCATGGGTTGTAACCGGCAGAGGCAAAGGGTCATTATACCCATGATCGGACAGGAAACTCATGCTTGTGTCGTGTCTGATACTGGTGCGGGCCGGCCCATGGTCCGCGTTGATGCGGAGTTTCCATTCTCTTTGTGGTGTGGTGATGAACGAACAGGATAATTTTTTAAAGGCCTTCAAAGGCAGCTTCACTTCCGCGTTGCGCTGGCACCAACTGGATGCCCTGTGGCAGGTGTTGAGAGCTGATGCCGCCGGGGGTTGGTATGTTTATGCGGTTGGCGAACCGCCACCCGAGTTTCCCTCTGATGAATCGAGGCTGCTGACGTTCGTCGAAAGCATCGACGAGTTGTTGCGACGTGAGCATGATGAGGAGTACTGCGGGATCGTCTATGCGGATGATCTGCAACAACCGTCATTCATCAAGATCTATGATCCGAACAATCTAGGCGTCTCATGCGGCTACAGTGACAATCCACCGCTGCCTGGGTGGGTGTTGAGCAAGATCCGGCCGGTCGATCTGCCGGCGGTGGCGATGCCCAACAACCGCAAACGCTGGTGGCATTCGTTATGGAAGAGCGAGGCTTGAATGGAACTCTGAATTACCTTGGTTTTCCTTGGGTTTTAAGCGGGTCAATCGTGTTAGACTGACAAAAACCAAGTTAAATAGTAGGTAATAGCCGAGATGAATGAAACCACCCAACAGAGTAGCGCTGTTTCAATCGATGACCGTCTAGCAATTACCCGGGGGGTCATGAATCTGTTCGACAACTGGGGGCTGCACAGTGAAGAGATGATGTCGCTCCTGGATATCAACGGCAAGGCGCGCCAGATGGCGCAATATCGACATAACAAGGCCTTTCCCGAGAGCCCGGAAATGATGAAACGGATCGACTATCTGGTCAGAATCAATGACGCATTGCGTACCACCTATCCGACTAATCCGAGTATGGGTAAGCGCTGGTTGCGTCAGCGTAATCATCTGTTCAATCAGCGGACACCTCTGTCGATGATGATGGGGGATGGAGAGCAGGGGATGGTCTATGTACTGTCGAGACTGGATTGTACATTTGCCTGGGATCAGAGTGGATCTACGCCCAGTTGATGTTGTTTCAGTCCGCAAATGAACGCAAATAAGAGTCGAAATTGTAATAGTGATTGGTGTTGGCCCACACATCAACATGCCCTGTGATTATTTTTTGGCTATTGGCGGACTAAATTCTTAGAAACCTCTGCCACTCGCGACTGTTCTCTTGCCTGAAATTCCCTGTTTCGCCCTCCTGGGCGAGTCACTTTTCTTTTGCGCCAAAAGAAAAGTAACCAAAAGAAAGGGCGCCCGGCCGTCACGCCCCTTCGGGTCCGCTGCGATGCTCGGTAAAAGCCGGCAGGCCTGAAACTCGCTACGCTCAAACAGTCAGGCCCGCTGATCGGCTTTTACCTGCGCTTCTCGCTCGTGTCGGGACGGGATTAAGCGGGGTGATGGATTCTGGCTTGGGAGCCTGTAGGTTTTTATTGTATTAGTCCGCAAATAATCGCAAATAAGAGTCGTAAATCGTATTTGTGCTTGGGGTGCCCCTCACATCAACATGCCTGTGATTATTTTGCGGCCTTTGGCGGTGATTCGCGTCCATTTGCGGCTTGATTCAACGCCGCCAAGATATCAGCATCAGCAAAACCATTAGCGTTTATTGGCATTCAATTGTGGACCTAAAAACTATCCCGCTGCCGCCTCTTCCCGGCGTGCCAGCCAGACCTCTATGCCCTGGGCGTCCAGGTCCAGATCCATGGCCGTCAGTTCAAGGCTTTTCTCAGCTGCGAGGGTGTTGCCATTCTGCTCTAGCTTTTGCAGCAACCACTTCTGTAGCGCGCGTTCTATCTCACTTTTCCTTTGCTCTCCCGGTTGCTCTACTGCGGCCAGCGCGATGGCGGTGAACTCCTGCAGATGCTGACGCAGTTGTCCGACCAGTTTCTCTGGTTCACTGACTTCACCGAAGTGGGTGAGGTAGAGTTTTTCTGGCTTCAGCTCCATCAGTCGGTCCAGGGTCTCATACCAGGCGTCCGGGTCGAGTTGGATTGGTGTGGTGGTGGGTACGATAAAGGGACCCTGTGTGCCGCTGAGTTCGGGATAGGAGAGGCCGAAAGTATCGCCTGTGAACAGGCCACGGCTCTGTTGATCAAAAATGCAGATGTGGTGACGTGCATGTCCCGGGGTGTCGAGACAAAGCAGTTCCCGATTGCCGAAGTGGCAACGAAAGCCATCCGGCGCTAGGATGACCCGCTCTTCCGGGATCGGGATCAATTGCCCGAACTGCTTTTCGAACGCCTCCTCGCCGTAGACGGCAGTTGCGCCAGCGATCAACTTCGAGGGATCGATCAGATGCTTGGCCCCGTAAGGGTGAATCACCAGAGAGGCATTTGGCAGTTGGCTCATCAGATTGCCAGCTCCCCCGGCATGGTCCAGATGAACATGGGTGGGGATTACATATCTGACCTGTGAAGGGGATATCCCTTTCTGTTCCAGCACCGCCATCAGTTGGGGCACACTGTTACTGGTGCCGGTATCGATGAACGCCGCTTCCCCTTCGGACTCGAGCAGATAGCAGGCAGCCAGACCCTGGCGTTGATAGAGGGTATCGATGCAGGTGATCTGCTGGGCGTATTCCAGGGTACGCGGATTCGGCATTAGTTGTCACTCTCGCTGATCTTACCTTCGGCACCGGAGATAAGATTGGTTATGTTGGAACGGTGGCGCCAAAACAGGATGGCGCTGATGACGATTTGCATCACTATCAGCTCTGGGGCAGGCCAGATCAACCATATGAAAAATGGTGCCAATGCCATCGAGATCAGGGCGGAAAGGGAGGAGATGTTGACCACCTTGGCGGTAAACAGCCAGACCAGAGCAACCGCCAGGCCCACTCCCCAGTGGAGTCCAAATTGGACACCGAGAGCGGTGGCGACCCCCTTACCCCCCTTGAAGCTGAAAAACACGGGGTAGAGGTGGCCGAGAAATGCGGCCAGTCCGGTGAGTGCGATGAACAGGGGAGGGGCATCGAACAGATGGGCGATCAGCATCGGGATCAATCCCTTGACCATATCCCCGAAGAGGGTGATGGCTGCGGCCTTTTTGCCACCGATTCGCAGCACATTGGTGGCCCCTGGATTATTTGAACCCTGGCTGCGGGGATCGGGCAGCCCCATCAGGCGACAAACGATGATGGCACTGGAGATCGAGCCGAGCAGATAGGCGAAAACAACGATAGTAGAGTGGATAATCATGGGTGCATTGGAACCTCTGGCAGCGGGTCAGGTCAAGCCGGGGGTTTGCTCTTGATCAATACTCATCTACTATGACGCTTTTCAAAATAGTGGTTGTTGAGTTATGGATATCGTCTTCATTCGTGATCTTCGCATTGAAACCGTCATCGGTATCTACGATTGGGAGCGGGAGATCACCCAAACGGTGGTATTTGACCTGGAGATGGGGGCCGATATCAAAAAGGCGGCGGAGTCGGACGCCATCGAGGATGCGTTGGATTACAAAGCGGTCAGCAAGCGTCTGGTCTCCTTCGTGCGGGAGAGCAAGTTCCAGCTGGTCGAGACCCTGGCGGAACGCTGTGCCGACATCGTACTCCACGAGTTCAACGTCCCCTGGGTGAGGTTGACCCTGAACAAGATCGGTGCCGTGAGTATGGCCCGGGATGTGGGTGTGATCATCGAGAGAAGTCGGAGTGACTGACACCGCTCGGGTCAGGGCCTGGCTAAGCCTTGGCAGCAATCAGTCGCCACGCAGATATCTTCCCAGCGCAATAGATGATTTACGGGAGAGTTTTGGCAATCTGACCATTTCACCGGTGTATGAAAGTGAAGCGGTGGGATTTGTCGGAGAGAACTTCCTCAATCTTGTGGTTGGTATCTGCACCAGCTTATCGGCAGTAGCTGTGAATCGCCGCTTGAAAGAGATTGAGAAGCGCCACGGTCGGGTGCGCAATGAGAACCGGTTTACGGCCAGAACCCTGGATATCGACCTGCTGACCTATGGCGATCAGGTTATTGAGCATGATGGCATCCGCTTGCCGAGAGATGAGATATTGCACTATGCCTTTGTCTTGCGGCCCCTCTCGGAAGTGGCCGGAGCGGAGATTCATCCTGAGGAGGGCAAGAGCTATCAGCAGTTGTGGCAGGGGTTTGATCATTCCACACAGGCGTTGTGGCCGGTATCGCTGGAACTGCAGAAGGTGGATCAGTCCCCCAGGGGATAGCTGGCTCGGCCTATCCGGACAGGACTGAAGGTTATGCAGAAGCGGATAATTTTCGGTCGCCCAAAAAAAATCCCGGCACCCGCTCCTTGGGCACCAGGATCTTGTGTCGCACTGATTGGTTGGCAAATGGTATCAGTCCTATACTTCCATGTTCATGTGCACCTTATCCGTGGCATCCTTCTCTGCGACGGTTAAAGTCTAAGTGAATAACCCCTGATAAGATGCAGGTTTGTTCTCATTTTTAGGTAGGATTTTTCTGACATCGATTGAGCCCATCGCTTGATTCCTCCTTATCTCTTTTGAAACAATCCCCCCTCGCATACCACTTGGGCCAGAGCGTGCCCTACAGACCATGAGGAAACACCCATGCCGCTGATCAGAGCTTTTCCCGGACTTCGTCCTGCCGAGGGTCGTGCTGCCGATGTCGCCGCACCGCCATATGATGTCATGAATGAGGCGGAAGCTCGGCAGATGGCAGAAGGTCGGGCGTGGAGCTTTCTGCATATCTCCAGGCCTGAGATCGACCTGCCGCAGGGGACAGATCCTTATGCGCCTGAGGTCTATCAAAAAGCGGCCGAGAATCTTGCCAGGATGCAGCAGGATGGGGTTCTGATCCGTGATACCAAGCCCTGTTACTATGTCTATCGCCTGACCATGGGGGATCATGTTCAGACCGGACTCGCAGCGGCGGCCTCGGTCGCTGCCTATGACCAGAACCGGATCAAGAAGCATGAGTTCACCCGTCCGGCGAAAGAGGATGACCGGGTGCGTCAGGTGGATGCACTGAATGCCCAGACCGGGCCGGTGTTTCTTGTCTACCCAAGTGCCCCTGAGGTCGACCGGATTCTGAGTCAGGTCTCCCAGGCCAAGCCGGCCATGGATGTCACCGCTGCGGATCAGGTTCGGCACGAGATCTGGGTGCTGGATGATGATGCTACCGTGGCCCGTTTGACGGAGCTGTTCGATGCCATGGGTGCCCTCTATGTGGCGGATGGACACCACCGTTCAGCCGCAGGCTCGAGGGTTGGCGCATCACGCAAAGAGGCCAATCCAAACCACAGTGGTGATGAGTCATACAACTATTTTCTGAGTGTCATCTTTCCTCACAACCAGATGCAGATTCTGGACTACAATCGGGTGGTCAAGGATCTCAATGGACTGGATAAAGAGGCCTTTCTCGCCAGACTTGAGAGCGATTTTCAAGTTGAACCAAGCGAGCAGCCGGTGAAGCCGGCGCAACCGGCCGAGTTCGGTATGTACCTGGACAAGCAGTGGTACCGGCTGACGCTCAATCCGGACAAGGTGCCGACGGATGACCCGGTGGCCCGGCTCGATGTCAGCCTGCTGGCCAACCACCTGATCGAGCCGGTGCTGGGTATCAGCGATCCCCGGCGCGATGCGCGAATCGATTTTGTCGGCGGTATCCGCGGTTTGGCCGGGTTGGAGAAACGGGTCGATTCCGGAGAGATGGCCGTCGCATTCTCTCTCTATCCCACTCGCATGGAGGATCTGATGGCTGTGGCCGATGCGGATGAAGTGATGCCGCCTAAGTCGACCTGGTTCGAACCCAAGCTGGCGGATGGCCTGGTCAGTCACATGCTTGACTGAAATCCACTAGGCCCTAGCGACAGAGATGGTCACCACCAACAGCAGCTTGCCTGAAGGCGAGTTAATCGATAGCCCAGCCATTGATCGCTGGCTGGAGATGCTGCCCGATGAGTTCGACACAGATGACCGGGACTACTTCCGGGGTGCTGCCGAGATTGCTCTGCAGGTTCAATCGAACCGACAGGCGGTCGATGGCGAGCGCCAGCTGCGTCATGCCCTGAGTGTGGCGGAGATTCTCGCTCAACTGCACATGGACCGGGAGACGGTTGCCGCGGCCATGCTGCTGGGGGTGTTGAATGATCCGCAGCTCAGTCTTGAAAAGCTGCAGCGCAAAGTCGGCATCAGCACGGCCAAGATGGTTGACGATCTGGGGCGGATCGGCACGCTGACCGACACCTCCCGTGAAATTACCGAGGAAGAGGCGCAGCAGCATGCGGAAAATCTGCGTCGTCTGCTGCTGGGTATCGCTGAGGATGTGCGGGTCATTCTGGTGGTGGTTGCTGAGCAGCTGCAACTGATGCGCACCGCCCGCAGCCTCGCGCCTGAACAGCGCCGGCGAGTGGCCAAAGAGACCCAGGATATCTACGCCCCGTTAGCCAACCGGCTGGGTATCTGGCAGGTCAAATGGGAGTTGGAGGATCTGGCGCTGCGCTTTCTCCACCCCGAGGATTACAAACGTATCGCCAGTCAGCTGGACGGGCGCCGCAGCGACCGTGAACTGTTCATCAAAGAGGTCATGGAGCTGCTCAAGGAAAAGTTTCTTGCCGCCGGTGTGCACGCGGAAATCAGCGGTCGTCCCAAACATATCTTCAGTATCTGGAAAAAGATGCAGCGCAAGGCGGTCGATATCGAACAGATTTTCGATCTGCGGGCGGTGCGCGTACTGGTGGATGACATAGCCCAATGCTATGCAGCACTGGGTGTGGTGCATGGCTTGTGGAAACATATTCCCGGTGAGTTCGATGACTACATCGCCACACCGAAGGCTAACCTCTATCGTTCAATTCACACCGCCGTGATTGGTCCGGAAGAGAAGACCCTGGAAGTTCAGATCCGAACCCGGGACATGCACCACCATGCGGAGTTGGGGGTGGCGGCCCACTGGCGCTACAAAGAGGCTGCCAAGCAGGATAAGGACTTTGAGCGGCGCATCGTCTGGATGCGGCAGTGGCTGGAGAAAAAGGATTTTGGCGAGGAGACCGACGGACTGCAGGACGCCTTCGATCAGGAGATGGAGTCGACCCGCATCTATGTATTGACGCCGATGGGCAAGGTGGTCGAGCTGCCGAAGAACTCGACACCGCTCGATTTTGCCTATTCGATCCACACCGACATCGGCCATACCTGTCGTGGCGCCCGGGTTGATGGCCATATCGTACAACTGAACCGTGCACTGCGCAGTGGCGAGATGGTTGAGATCCTGACTGCCAAGAACGGCACGCCAAGCCGTGATTGGATCAACCCCCATCTGGGTTATCTGCACAGCTCGAAGGCGAGAAACCGGGTCAAGCAGTGGTTCAAACAGCTTGATTACGAACACCATGTGGAGCTGGGGCGCTCAGCGCTGGAGCGGGAGATGACCCGGCTCTCGATCAGTGAAAAACCCGATCTGGAGAAGGTTGCGGCGAAACATAACCTGCAGCATGGGGAGGATGTCTACGCGGCCATCGGTCGCGGTGATCTGTCGCCAATCCAGGTCGCCGGTTTCGGTGGTCGGGAGAGGCCGGCACCCCGTTCCAGGGCGATTCCCGATTCGAGCAAGTCGTCCGGGGTGGCCAAGGGGGAAGTGGTGGTTGCCGGGGTTGACGATCTGATGACCACGATTGCCCGCTGCTGCAAACCTGTCCCCTACGATGCCATCATCGGCTATGTTACCCGTGGACGCGGAGTTACCGTTCACCGTCGTGACTGTCCCAATGTGCGGGCGATGCCTGATGATGAACAGGACCGGTTGGTGGCGGTGCACTGGAGCGAAGAGCAGCAGGAGACTCAGTATGCGGTGGACTTCATGGTCACCGCGAGTGACAGAAAGGGATTGCTCAGGGACATCTCAGCGGTCCTTACCAATGAGAATATCGATGTGAGTGGCGTCAATACCAACAGTGACCGAAAGACCGATACCGCAACCATGCGCTTCACCATAGAGGTCCAGGATATGAATCAGTTAAGCCGGGTATTGTCCAAAATCGAGCAGTTGCAGGATATCAACCTGGTTAAAAGACTGCTGTGAGCGGGAAATCCGGTGTGGTGTCTCATACTGACCATGCGCAATTGCCAGTCCGCTCCAGCAGGTCTAAACTAACGCACTGTAATTTTATGTGTTTTCCTCGAAACCGGTATCACCATACCCTATTGCGAACCACTCGAATTGGCTAACGAAGTGACAAAAACCAACCTTTTAAATCTTGATCTGCAAGAGATGGAGCGCTTTTTTGTGGCGCTCGGTTCGAAGGCATTTCATGGTCGCAATGTATTCAAATGGATCCATAAGCATGGGGTTGTGGATTTCAATGCCATGACCGATATCTCGAAACGCCTGCGGGAGCAGTTGCAGCAGGTGGCTGAGATCACGATCCCGCGCTTGGCGCTGGAACAGCCGGCACAGGATGGCACCCGTAAATGGCTGCTCGAACTGGAGGACGGTCAACGCATCGAAACGGTCTATATACCGGATAATGGACGTAGCACCATCTGTGTCTCCTCCCAGGTCGGTTGTGCCCTGGATTGCTCCTTCTGTTCTACCGCCAGACAGGGTTTCAATCGCAATCTAACGGTTGCTGAAATCATCGGCCAGGTCTGGGTGGCGGCCCGTGAACTGGGTGAGCCGCCGAGTAATATCGTAATGATGGGAATGGGTGAGCCGCTGGCCAATCTGGAGGCGGTGATCACCGCCATGAATATCATGCAGGATGATCTGGCCTATATGGTCTCCAAATACCGGGTGACCGTCAGCACCTCCGGTATCGTGCCCGGTCTGCAACGCCTCAGGGAGGTCTGTGACATCAGTCTGGCGGTCTCCCTGCATGCACCGGACAATCAGTTGCGCGATCAGCTGGTGCCGATCAACCGCAAGTATCCCCTGGAGGAGTTGATCCCGGCCTGTCGCGAATTCGTGCGCGGGGATAAGCGGCGCAAGGTGACCTGGGAGTATGTCATGCTGGATGGGGTGAATGACTCCCTGGCTCATGCCAAGGCCTTGATACGGCTGCTGGAAGGGACTCCCTCCAAAGTCAACCTGATTCCATTCAATCCATTTCCGGGTACCGATTACAAGGCCTCGCCGGCGGATCGGGTTGAAGCTTTCCGGATGCGTCTGAAACGCTCAGGCATTATTGCCACAACCCGTAAAACCCGGGGTGATGATATCGATGCGGCCTGTGGGCAGTTGGTGGGTAAGGTCAGGGATCGCAGCAGTCGACAGCTGCGTTTTGAGCGGCTGGATAGTCTCAAACAAGGTGTTTCATGAAATCAATCTCTGCTAGCCGGGTGATCTTCACCTTCCTCCTCGTGCTGCTACTGTCAGGATGCGCCACGCAACAGAAGAGTGCAGATACCACCGGCAGCCTCGGGCGCGAGAAGCGTAACAGTCCGGCCAAGATCTATGTGGATATGGGCATCGAGTATATGCGTGATGGCCAATCCGCAGTGGCGCTGAAAAAGCTCAAGAAAGCGATCAAGGTCGATGATGATTATCCCCAGGCACACAATGTGATCGCGATTCTCTATGAGCGACTGGGCAATCAACAGTTGGCCGGGATCCACTATGAAGAGGCGATCAAGCTGGATGGACAGGACCCCTATATCCGCAACGCCCGAGGCAGTTTCTACTGTAAGCAGGGCAGACTGGAGGAAGCGGAGTTCGATTTTCAGCGGGCTCTGGCCAATCCGCTCTATCCCACACCCTGGGTGGCACTGACCAACGCGGGGCTCTGTCGTGAGCGTGCCGGTGAAAAGTCAAAGGCGGAAAACTACTATCGCCGGGCGTTGACGGCCAATCCGAAATACGCCACGGCCCTTTATCAGATGGCGGAGCTTTCACTGGAGCAGCAAAAGGACCTATCCGCACGTGCTTATCTGGAGCGCTATCACGGTGAGTCGAGGCCGTCTGCTGCCTCTCTTTTGCTTGGTATAAAGATTGAGAAGAGACTCAAGGATTTGGCCAAGGCAGACGAATACAAAGGCAAGTTGTTCGCCGAATTTCCTGATGCGCCAGAGATACAGATGCTCTACCAAGCTGAAGAAGTGCAATGAACCAAGCCAAAAATGACGATCAGGATAAAGCAGTATCTGCCTCCGAGCAGGGACCTGGTTCACTGCTGAAAAAGGCCCGTGAGCGACAGGACATGAGTGCCGCATCAGTAGCAGCGCAACTCCACCTCCAATCCAACATCGTTGATGCCCTTGAGCGGGACGAATACGACAGCCTGCCGGGGCCGGTGTTCGTGCAAGGCTATCTCAGGAACTATGCCCGCTTGGTCGGTCTGCAAGAGGATGCTGTCGTCGCTGCCTATCAGCGACTCTTTCCAGAGATCGAGGAACAGACGACCCTGAACAATCCTGAGCGTGGTGAGGGCAAAACCATACACAGCAGTCATGGGTTGATGCGTCTGGTAACCTGGGGCATTGTCATCGCTTTGGCTGCATTACTTTTCTTCTGGTGGCAGACCCGGGCCGAACTGGAACCGCCTGAACCTTTTCCGATTACTGAGGAGAGTCAGCCGCAGGAGTTGCCAATGGCGAAGCCGCCGGCCGATACCGCTAGGCCGGTCGATGCGGTGGGTGGACTACAAGACGAGCCACATCTCCTGGATGATCCCCGGCCTGAGCTTGAGGAGACGGCTGCACCCCTGCGGAGCGAAGCCATGGAGGAGCCGGTAGCTGCCGATCCGCAACCTCAGCAAACCACCCCGATGCCAGAGTCGGCTGAGCCCCAACCTGAACCTGAGGTGGTGGAGATGGAGCCCGCTCAGATTGAGCCCGTAGCGGCCGTTGAAGAGCCACCTGCAGCGGTCGAGAGCCGCTCAAAGTCACTGCTGTTCAGCTTCGAGGGTCCCTGTTGGACTGAGGTCAGAAGCCTGGATGGGAAAGCCCGGATCATCGGCGAGATGCGCAGTGGCACCAAGCGGCGCCTGAGCAGTGACTACGGTCCGTTCAGTGTGGTGTTGGGCGATGTTGCGGTAGTGACCCTGACGATTGACGGTCAACCCTTCGATCTCGCCCCGTTCACACGTGGCAAAGTAGCCCGCTTCACCCTGGATCCCGATAAGCTGTAGCAGTTTTCCCGAAATACTCTGCTAGCGTTTCGCTGAGCGGCACAGAATCGATCAGCCGTTCTGCTGGTGACCGATGGTCCGCTGCCCCACAGATTTCACGCATTCGCATCAGACAGTACACCAGGCCAAGATAACATGTTAATCTTGCCTGCTTTTATCCATATTTTTGAGTCCAAATGGCAAAGCAGATCCAGGCCATCCGCGGGATGAAGGACATCCTGCCCCAGCAGACCCCTGTCTGGCAGTTTCTCGAAGACCGGGTGCGCTCGGTATTGAACCGCTATGGGTATGCGGAAATCCGTATGCCAATTGTTGAGATGACTGACCTTTTCAAGCGCTCCATCGGTGAGGTGACCGATATCGTGGAGAAGGAGATGTATACCTTCGAGGACCGCAATGGGGACAGTCTCACCCTGCGTCCGGAGGGCACGGCCGGATGTGTGCGCGCTGGACTGGAACACGGCCTGATCTTCAACCAGACCCAGAGACTCTGGTATCAGGGCCCGATGTTTCGCCATGAGCGCCCGCAGAAGGGGCGTTATCGTCAGTTTCATCAGATCGGGGTTGAGAGCTTCGGTATGAGCGGGCCGGATATCGATCTTGAACTGATTTTGATCACCGCCAGGATCTGGCGTGAGCTGGGTCTTAAGGATCTGCAGCTGCAGATCAACACCCTGGGCACGCCGGCAGAGCGGGCAGCGTATCGGGATCAGCTGGTCGACTACTTCAAACAGCACCTGGAACTGCTGGATGAGGACAGTAAGCGCAGGCTGGAAACCAATCCGTTGCGGATTCTCGACAGTAAAAACCCCGCCATGGCAGAGCTGATCGCCCAGGCGCCAACCCTGATGCAGCACCTGGGGGAAGAGTCGCTCGCCCACTATCAGGCGATCTGCCAGGGACTGGATGATGCCGGAGTGGCGTATGTGGAAAATCCCCGGCTGGTACGCGGCCTGGATTACTACAGCCGGACCGTGTTCGAATGGATCACCGACGCTTTGGGCGCCCAGGGTACGGTATGCGCCGGCGGTCGCTATGATGGTCTGGTGAAGCAGCTGGGCGGCAGAGAGACCCCGGCGGTGGGATTTGCGATGGGGCTGGAGCGGTTGATCGCGCTGCTGGAAGAGACCGATGTGATGGAACGTCTGTCGGTTCCTGACGTCTATCTGGTGACCCTTGGGCAGGCGCCTGAACGGGAGGGCGTCAAGCTGGCGGAACAGCTGCGGGATCGTCTGCCCGTACTGCGACTGATCAGTCACTGCGGAGGTGGCGGTTTCAAGAGCCAACTGAAAAAGGCGGATAAGAGCCTGGCCCGTTTTGCCCTGATCCTGGGCGAGGATGAGCTGCAGAAACAGGAGATCATCCTGAAACCGTTACGCGGTGGCGAACAGCGCCAGATTGGAATATCAGAACTTGAGTCGACCCTTGCTGAGATCCTTGCCGGGTAATCAGTAAGCACGACCTATCATCAACAATCAAATGACTTTAATGGGTTAGAGCATTATGAGTACATATCAGACCGAAGAAGAACAGGTCGAGGCCATAAAACGCTGGTGGAAAGAGAATGGCACCTCGGTAATTGCCGGCTTGGTGATCGGGCTGGGTGGCGTATTCGGCTGGCAGGCCTGGGGTAACTACCAGGATCGTGTCGGTGCCGAGGCCTCTACAGCGTTCAGTCAGCTGGTGGGTGCCGTACAGCGTGGCGACAGTCCATCTGCAAGCAAACAGGCTGAGCTGCTGAAACAGAATTTTGAAGGCAGCAGCTATGCCACCTTTGCCGCGCTTTCGGAAGCTCGGTTGCATATGGAAGCCGGGGAGAACGATCTGGCAAAGCAGAAGCTGAGCGGGATCATTCAGCAGGGCAAAGTGCCCGCGCTGATCCAGATGGCACAACTCAGTCTGGCCAGAATCCTGCTGGATGAGGGTGACCTGGCCGGTGCGGAACAGCAGGTCGGTGTTACCAGCGGCAGTTTTGCCGGAGAATTCGCCGTGGTGCGCGGGGATATCGCCCATGCGAAAGGGGATCTTGAAGGGGCTGCAGCGGCCTATACCGAAGCGATGACCCATGAGGTCAATGATCGTTCACTGCTGCAGATGAAGCTTGACGATCTGGCCATTGCCAAACCCTGAAATGGCCATGCATCGTGTTCTGATCTGGCTGCCTTTGCTGCTGCTGACCGGTTGCAGCCTTTTTACCGGTACCGACAATACGGATCCCCCCTCTGAGCTGGTTGAGCTGGAGCCGGAGCTGCGCATCGAAACCCTTTGGGATGAGGATTTTGAAGGGGGTGACGGGGCGCAGCTGAAGCTGCCGCCAGCCTACCAGACTGGGGTGATCTATCTTGCCGAGCCCTCCGGTGAAGTCTATGCCCTGGATGCCAAGAGCGGTGACGAGCTCTGGTCGGTGGATACCGAGAGTCCGCTGAGTGGTGGTCCCGGCCTGGCAGAGGGTCTGCTGGCTGTGGGTACCATGGAAGCGGAACTGATCGTACTCGATAGCGAAGCAGGAGAGTTGCGCTGGCGCAAACGGGTCGGAAGCGAAGTGTTGTCGGTGCCTGCCATCGGTGGTGGCTCCGTGGTCTGCAGAACCGGTGATGGTGGTGTGGCCGCTTTTTCCGCCGACAGTGGCGAGCAGCGCTGGCTCTACGATCGCAGTGTTCCTGTATTGTCCTTGCGTGGTGACAGCTCTCCAATGATCAGCGATTCGCTGGTAATCTCCGGGTTTGCCGGTGGCAAGCTGATCGGTCTGACCCTGGATGCGGGATTGGTGGCCTGGGAGGCGTCGATCTCCACCCCCAAGGGGCGTACTGAACTGGAGCGGGTGGTCGATATCGATTCCGATCCGAAACTGGTGGAAGGGACAGCCTATGTGGCCGCCTTTCAGGGTGAGGTCGCAGCGGTCTCCGAATCGAGCGGTGTGGTGCTTTGGCGTCGGGAGATCTCATCCCATGCGGGTCTGGATGCCTCCTGGCGACAACTGTTTGTGACCGATGACGAGGATCATGTCTGGTCGCTGGATGCCACCAATGGGGCTACCCTATGGCAACAGAAGGCGATGCATGCCCGGCGCCTGACCGCTCCCGCAATGGTGGGGGACTATCTGGTAGTTGGTGATCTGGACGGTTATGTTCATTGGCTCTCCCAGGAGGATGGGCATCAGATGGCGCGGATCAAACTGGGAAGTGATGCAATACGCTATCAACCCCTGGTGATCGATGATCGAGTCTATATCCTGGATGAGGGGGGAACCCTGACCGCCCTGAAGGCCCACCCCTTGAATGCCGAGACACCCTGATGTTACCGGTGATCGCTCTGGTTGGACGCCCCAATGTGGGTAAGTCCACACTCTTCAATCGCTTGACCCGCAGTCGCGATGCGCTGGTGGCCGACCAGCCCGGATTGACCCGTGATCGCAAGTACGGCACAGGGAAGCTGGGTAAGCACCCCTATGTGGTGGTGGATACCGGAGGGATCAGCGGCGATCAGTTGGGTATCGATCAACTGATGGAGCAACAGGTGCATCAGGCGATCGGTGAAGCGGACCATATTCTGTTTCTGCTGGATGGCCGTGAAGGGTGTACCGGCGGGGATGAGATCATCGCCCAACAGCTGCGCAAGACCGGCAAACCTGTCACCGTCGCGGTGAATAAGAGCGAAGGGCTGGATGAGACCCTCGCCGCCAGCGATTTCTATCGTCTGGGGCTGGGTGATCCGATTGCCATCGCTGCGGTTCATGGACGCGGGGTTCGTACCCTGATTGACGACATTCTGAGCCAGTTTCCACCTCCGGAAGGGGCGGGTGCGGATGAGGAGAAGGGGATTCAGATCGCTGTGGTGGGTCGCCCCAACGTCGGCAAATCCACCCTGGTCAATCGTCTGCTGGGCGAAGAGCGGGTGGTGGCCTACGATCAGCCTGGTACCACCAGGGACAGCATCTATATTCCGATCACCCGCAATGAAAAACGCTACACCCTGATCGATACCGCCGGTGTCAGACGCCGTGCCAGGATCAAGGAAGCGATCGAAAAATTCAGCATCATCAAGACACTGCAATCAATGCAGGAGGCCAATGTGGTGCTGCTGGTACTGGATGCCCAGCAGGAGATCGGTGAGCAGGACGCCACCCTGGCCGGTCATGTGCTGGAGAGCGGCCGGGCATTGATTCTGGTGATCAACAAATGGGATGGCCTGTCCCAGGATCAACGGCAGTGGATCAAAACCGAAATCGAACGCAAACTGCCGTTTCTGAGTTTTGCCCGGCGCCACTATATCTCCGCCCTGCATGGTTCCGGTGTTGGCGATCTGTTCGGTCTGGTGGATCAGGTCTATAAAAGCGCCATGCGGGATCTGGCCACCCCTGAACTGACGCGGATTCTGGAAGCTCTGGTGGAAGAGCATCAACCGCCGCTGGTCCACGGCCGGCGGATCAAGCTGCGCTATGCCCATCAGGGGGGGAAGAACCCGCCGCTGATCGTGATTCACGGCAATCAGACAGAGCGGGTTCCGGATGGCTACAAACGCTATCTGATCTCCCGCTTCCGCACGGTTCTCAAACTGCGGGGTACCCCGATACGCATTGAGTTCCGTTCCGGCGACAATCCTTTTCAGGGCAAGCAGAACAAACTCACCAAGCGTCAGATACAGAAGCGCCAGCGACTGAAGAAGTTTGTGTCGCGCAAGCGGTGAGGCGTCTAGGCATGACCCACTCCTCAGCCGAACAGGCACGAGTCACCACGCTGCTCAAGCAGGCCGGCATCGACCGCCTGGCCCCGACCCAGCAGCAATTTATCGAACAACAGGCAAACCGGCACCGCTTCACCCAACAGGAGCTGAGGCAGCTGTGTGACATGGCCGCCGATCTGGCGATGTGGGGTGAGGGTGAGCTGGCGCAATACTGGGCAGCGGATGTTCCTCTCGAGCTGGCCCCCAAACAGCGGCGCAAGCTGTTCCTCGATCATCTGCGGGCAGCCTGGCAGGGATTGCGCGAAAAACCTAACCACTACCCCGCCATTCCATTGACCCCAGCGCGGGCGGAGCAGCGAATCCGCCGGGTTGACGTTGAGAAGCGGAAACTGGGGCTGGGACCCTGTCCGGTGGCATCCCCGCGGACCCGCTGTTGTAATCTGCTGACCCTGGATGCGGTGGAGAACTGTGGTTTCGATTGCAGTTACTGCAGCATTCAGTCTTTCTATCACGGTGATGAAGTCCGCTTCGACAGCCGCTTTCCGGAAAAACTGGCACAACTGGAGATCGACCCGGATCGCTTCTATCACATCGGTACCGGACAATCCTCCGACTCCCTGATGTGGGGCAATCAGGGCGGCATACTCGATGCTCTGCTGGAGTTTGCCTGGCAGCACCCGAATGTGATTCTGGAGTTGAAGAGTAAATCGAAAAACATCCAGCATCTGTTGAAGCGGGATCTGCCAGACAATCTGCTCTGCACCTGGTCACTCAATACCCCCACCCTGATCGCCCATGAAGAGCATTTGACCGCTTCCCTGGATGAGCGCCTGATGTGTGCGCGGCGGATTGCCGACCACGGGGCGTTGATCGGATTTCATCTCCACCCGATGATTCACTACGACAACTGGCACGAGGAGTACGCAGCGCTCTTCCAGCGCCTGCTGGATGAGTTCACTGCCGAGGAGGTGGTGCTGCTCTCTCTGGGTACCCTCACCTATATCAAGCCGGTGATCAAAAAGCTGCGCGCGCGCAAAGGTTTTCAGAGCAAGATACTGCAGATGCCCTGGGTGGAGAGCGACGGCAAACTCTCCTACCCGAAGGCGATCAAGCAGGAGATGTTCTCATTTGCCTATCAGTCGTTGCAGCCCTGGCATAAGGATGTGTTTTTCTATTTGTGCATGGAAAACCACGATCTGTGGCAACCGGTATTCGGTTTTGAGTATCCCACCAATCAGGCCTTTGAAGCGGCGATGAAATCGGCCTATCTGGGGAAGATAAAACAACGGCAAAGAAGGAGTGAGGTGTGAGTCAGCAACTGATGGTCGGCTTGAGTTTTGTTTTCTACCTCCTGGTGGTGCTGGGGATTGGTGTGGTTGCCTGGCGACGCACCCGCAATCTGTCCGACTTCGTGCTCGGTGGCCGGCGCCTGGGCAGCTGGGTTGCTGCACTGAGTGCCAGTGCCTCGGATATGAGCGGCTGGCTGCTGCTGGGGCTGCCCGGCTACGCCTATCTGGCCGGGCTCGAAGCGATCTGGATCGCACTCGGCCTGTTGTTGGGAACCTGGCTCAACTGGCGGCTGGTTGCCGCCCGGCTGCGCACCGCATCCGAAACGGCCGGCAATGCCCTGACCCTGCCGGAGTATCTCTCCAACCGGTTTGAGGATAACAGCGGATTGATCCGGGTGGTCTCTTCGATCTTTATCCTGCTGTTCTTTCTTTTCTACACCAGTTCCGGGCTGGTGGCCGGTGGCAAGCTGTTCGAAGCGGTTTTCGGGCTACCCTACGTCTGGGCGGTGGCGAGCGGGGTGCTGGTGATCATTCTCTATACCGCATTCGGTGGTTTTCTTGCGGTCTCCTGGACCGATCTGTTCCAAGGCCTGCTGATGCTGTTGGCGCTGGTCGCCATCCCCCTGTTTGCCCTGCAGGGATTCGGCGGCGTTGAGCCGATGAGCGAGCTGATTGCCCAACAGAATCCGGCTCTGCTCGATCCGATGACCGACAGTAAGGGTGAGCCGCTGGGATGGATTGCGATCCTCTCACTGATGGCCTGGGGGCTGGGCTATTTCGGTCAGCCCCATATCCTGGCCAGATTCAAAGCGATTCAGCAGGTCAGCTTCGTCCCCAGGGCCAGACAGATTGCCGTCAGCTGGGTGTTTATCACTCTGGCCGCCGCCTGTCTGGTTGGAATGGTGGGTATCCCGATCTTCGAGGCACCCCTTGAGGATGCGGAAAAGGTCTTCATCCGGCTGGTCGATATGATGTTTCACCCGCTGCTGGCAGGGATCTGTCTGGCCGCCATACTGGCCGCCATCATGAGTACCGCGGATTCACAGCTGTTGGTCTCTTCCAGCACCTTTACCGGTGACCTGTATCGTCTGATACGCAAACAGGCCACAGAGAGGGAGTTGGTTGTGGTAGGACGCCTGGCTGTGGTTTCCATTGCGCTGGTCGCTTTTCTACTGGCGCTGGACAGAGAGAGCAAAGTGCTTGATCTGGTGGCCTATGCCTGGGCCGGTTTCGGTGCCGCGTTCGGCCCAGCAGTACTGCTCTCACTCTACTGGCGGGGTATGAACCGCTGGGGGGCTTTGGCCGGCATCATTACCGGTGGATTGACGGTGGTGGTGTGGAAGCCCATGTCGGGTGGTCTGTTCGACCTGTATGAGATCGTTCCCGGTTTTATCCTCTCACTGTTGATGATTCTGATCGTCAGTCGCACCACGGCTGTTCGCGACGGGGATTCCGCTTAGAGGTTGTTGGATGAACGCCAGGCAGGCTTGCAGGCAGCTCTGATCCCTGAGGATCTTCTTGTGTCCCAGGCCGCTGGTGGTATGCAGTCTCGCCTGTCCGGCAACAGCGAGAAGATTTTCAGCATGCCGGTAGGGGACTTCCAGGTCCTGTCTGTCATGCAACAACAGAATCTCATGCTCAATGGTTTGGATGGTCTTCAGGGGTGACAGATCTCGCCATTGCCAGGCCTTACCAAGATGTTTTGCGTAACGACGTTGTGCCTCGTCCCGCATCGCGCCAATCACCTCACTGTTCATGCCGAAGGCCTCGCCGAACTGATCAGTTACCCAATAGATATCATCAAAACAGCTGAACAGGATCAGTTTTTCAGCATCAACCTGAAAACGGTTCATCGCCAGTAGGGCAATCCCCGAACCAAATGAGTGACCGACAACGGCTTTAAGCGGGCCCAGCGATTCGGCCAATGCTACCAGGATATTGGTCACCTCCAGCATGTTGGTGCGTTTTCCGCCCGACTGGCCGTGGGCAGGGGCATCGAAGGTAACCGCCTGGTAACCCGCCTCAACGATGAGTTCGACCAGGGCATGGAAATGACTGCCCCGTCCCCCCCAGCCATGGCTGAACAGTATTGGTTCGCCTTCACCCCATCGATAGACTGCGATGCGCTGGCCGTTGATCTGCTGAAACTGATGATCACTGTTCTGCTCTGCAACGCTTTCCCGGCGGCGTGCAGGAAACCTGGGTGGCGTCATGAACAGCCTCAGAGCCAGCTTCCCCGTCAGCGTCGGCGCAACCCTGCCGAGGATCCCGAAAAATGTCCGCGCTGTGGCGAAAAAGAGCCGTGCCCTGAGCGGGAATTTGTGGCTTTTGAACGGGTTGCCTGATCGATTGCGGTTCATTGCAGCGTTCGTCCCATCTGCCGAATTCCGGCCAGATGAAGTGAGCCGATGAGAAAACTGATGATTGAACTGATGATCAGAAAGTTATCCACTTGCCCGGGTGAGATCAAAAGCATTGGCAACAGACCGATACCCCGTAGCAGATAGATCAGGGTGATGATGACCAAGACTGGTTTTAGCCAGGGCAGACGGCGCAACACACCGGCCGCTGAAAAGGCATACAAGGCCCAACCGAAAAACACCAGGGCGATGACCAGGGTGATCACGCCCGGATAGATTGAGCCTTGTCTGGAGAGCTCCACGATCGTCTCACCGGCGCCAAAAAAACCGTACCACTCGGTTCCCCCGATGATGATGAGCAGGTGCAGCAGGGCCGTGGTCAGACTGCAGAGACCTGCGATGATCAGTGTTCTATTCAGATTAGCCATTGATGCTCCATGTTCACTTCGGCCTCCATGCGTTCGAATATCTGATAGAGACCGAATAAGGTGCGATCAAAATAGATGAACTCGTTGGCGATCGTGTCGATTTTCTTTATTTGGCTGAGTTTTCCGAAGATCTCCAGCCCCTCTTTCATATAGGCGGAGTCTCGCTTGGAAAAATCGAATCTGCCGGCTTTGAATGGTTTGGTTAACCAGTCACCGAACGGTTTTAACAGCGCTTCATAAAAGTCCTGTTGCTGGCTGGCGTCGAGACCTTCGACCACCATGCCCAGTTTTTTGTAGTAGTTCAGAACGGCACTGGCATCCTGTTCCAGATAGGCATTCAGAAGCGGCGGCATCAGAGTCACGAAATCCGCAGAAAAATGTCTTACGCAGCCGAAGTCGATCAGACCGAGGGTGCCATCCTCAGCAAACAGGTAGTTGCCGGGGTTGGGATCGGCATGCAGAGCATTCAGGCCATAGAACGAGTCGACGAACAGGTCATAGAGGATCTGTGCAAAATGGTTTCGTTCCGCCTGGCTGGGGTTGCTGGAGAGCCACTGATCCATATGCTCACCGGCTAGGCGGGTGGTGGTGATGATGCTTTTGCTGGAGTAGTTGCGGCGTACCTCGGGGATTCTGATCGGGGCGAGTTGTAGTGCCGAGCTGAACCACTCTGTATTGTCCGCTTCCTGATGATAGTCGACCTCTTCCTGAAGGCGTTGACTGATCTCATCCAACGAAGAGAGCAGCAGCTCAGCATGGGCTGTCCGTTTGACCAACATCCGCATGATTTGCAGATCGCTGTCGATGGTGATATCGATCCCAGGGTACTGCAGTTTCACCGCCAGCTCTTCCCCCTCACGGCTCCTCGCCCGGTGGACCTGACCGAGGCTTGCTGCGGCAAAGGCCTGAGAGTCGAACTCGGTAAATATTTTCTCGGGCGCACGGCCGAACTCCTGCAGAAACAGTTTTCGGATCAGCGGACGTCCCAAAGGTGTTGCCTGATGGCACGACCTGGCCAGCTGTTTGCGCATCGGCTCTGGTAGGAAGTGGCTGTCCATGCTCAACATTTGAGCCAGCTTCAGCGCTGTACCTCTGAGTTGGGAGAGGGCATTGAAGAGAATCTCCGCTGTCTGCTGATCGAGCAGCGTTTTCTCTTCCTGGCAGTTCTCACTGCTCATGAAAGGGCGGCGTGCGAGATGGGAGAGATGTTTGCCACCAGCTTTGAGCATTGCACCGCTGGCCAGACGGGAGCGGGCCAACTTCCCTGTCGGTACCGGTTTAGTCATCGTGGCTGGCCATGAACTGCCGCTTGGCTTTTTTCCAGGGGCGTGTGTAGTCACCGAAGCTGTTGAGGGTTCGGCTGATGTGGGTACGAAACAGAAAAGAGACCAGTTCCATGGTTTTACCGATCACACCGGTCTGCAGCACGATTGCGATCAGCTCGACACTCTGGTCAACCAGTCGGGTGGTATTGGCAAAGCCTTCTGAGTCGTCACGCAACCAGTAGGCGAGTATTGCGGTCGTATAGTCCCAGTAGAGCGGAGCCAGCAGGGATTGGTAGGGCTGTTCCGGTATCTCACCCGCCTCGACCGCATTGTCGATGATCTCATCCACCATCCGATTGAACAGTCGGCGGGTTTCTGCCAGGTTGACCAGGCTGGCGGCGGGTGAGTAGAAGGTCGTATCGAATACTTCTCCAAGAAACTCCCGGTCGGGCAGCCACAGGGTCAGCTCTGTTTCGATCAGCTGATGCAGCTGCTCCTGGATGGTGTACTGATCGAAGCCGTCGAGTTCACGCAGTGCCTGGGCCACTTCGTTCTGGCGGTTTTCACAGTAGCCGTACAGGAGTTTTTCCTTGCTGGGAAAATAGTTGTAGATCGTAGCGTCGCCTACTTCGGCGCGGCGGGCGATTTCTCGCATAGAGGCGGCTTTAAATCCCCGTTCCGCAATCACTTCGGAAGCGGCAACCAGGATTTTGTTACGGGTGGCCGCCTTCTCCTGCTTGCTGATTTTCATGCTCACCCCTTAAAGTGAAAATACACTTAAAAAAAATTAATATAATCGATACTATAGTATAGTAATTATATTTATCAAATCATGATAAGTTCTGATCTCCTGCTATTCTTAATACGTGTTAAAAAATCTCACATCTTTCTTCCACCGTGTGCGACAGATCACTGTGTGAAGATAAAAAATGGTGTGATATTGCTCTGACCCTTGTTTGATAGGGAAGGTCGAAGTTCTTAAAACAGTTAAACACATTGAACGTGTTGAAATGGGAGACAACATGGGAAGACGGGGAGAACACAGCAAGTCAGAAATCGAGAATATGGCACTCGTGGCAGCTGAAGAACTAATAGAAACCCAGGGCTATGAGGGACTATCAGCCCGCAAGGTTGCTTCAGCCATCGGCTATACAGTCGGAAGCCTCTATTTTGTATTCAAAAATCTTGATGAACTGGTGCAGAGGGTGAACGGGAGAACTCTGGATCAGCTCTATATGGTGCTCAGTGAACGGTTGACCGAATGTCGGCATCCACAGGATTGCCTCTACACATTGGGATCAGCCTATCTCGACTTTGCTTCAAAGCACGCCCATCGTTGGCGCATGGTGTTTGAACACCAACCGCAGACAGAAGGGTTGTTGATGGAGATTCATGAAGACAAGTTGGATCGTCTTTATGAACTGGTTGAGCGTCAAATTGCCGCACTGACCATGAACAAAATGCCGCAAAATGAGATCGCATTGGCTGCCAGAGCGATCTGGAACGGCATACATGGCATCGCAATCATGCGCACCACCAACCAGCTCCAGACTTCCGGGCAGGGTTCTGTAGCGTCACTGGTTGAACACCTGATAGAGCGCTATCTGGCCGGTCTTAATGCCCTTCAGTCAACGGATAGAGCTCTTCCGCATCAAGAAGTCATCTGATCCGGCCCAAAGCGGATAGGAAGACTCTCAGCGGCTAAATCCGTGAGATACGGACACGCCTTCAGGATACTGAAGGCGTGGGATTTCCTGTGCTTGAATTAAAACCCAGGAAAATGCTTGGTATCTTGTCTTGTTTTTCGTGTAGAATCCCCCGCCATGAAGTTTTCAGTAATATTGACGGGCCAAACCCATGCGTCCGCTTGCAGGAGTAACTGACGATGTCTGAATTGACACAAGATGCTGTGAAAGAGGCAATCAAAGGCTATATCGAACCAAATCTGGAAAAGGATTTGGTAACAGCTAAAGCGGTAAAGGCTGTGGAACTGGATGGGGGCAGCGTAAAAGTCGCCATTGAGTTGGGATTTCCAGCCAATGGTTGTCACGCCAATATCGAGTCGGCGGTCACTGAGCAGGTTAAAACAGTTTCCGGTGTGGAATCGGTTGAGGTTTCCATTACCACCAAGATCGTGGCCCATTCGGTGCAAAAGGCACTGAAACCCATCGACAACATCAAGAACATCATTGCCGTCGCTTCCGGTAAAGGGGGCGTGGGTAAATCCACCACGGCGGTCAATATCGCCCTTGCCCTGGCGGAAGAGGGGGCCAAGGTCGGGGTGCTGGATGCGGATATCTATGGTCCGTCACAGCCTCGTATGCTCGGCATCAACGGCAAGCCTGATTCCAAAGACGGCAAGAGCCTCGAGCCGATGGAAGGTTATGGTCTGCAGGCGATGTCGATCGGTTTTCTGATTGATGAAGAGACGCCGATGATCTGGCGTGGCCCGATGGTGACTCAGGCCTTGGAACAGCTGCTCAATGACACCAACTGGGACAGTCTGGACTATCTGGTCGTGGATCTGCCGCCGGGTACCGGTGATACCCAGTTGACTCTGGCGCAGAAGGTGCCGGTCTCTGGAGCGGTGATCGTCACCACACCTCAGGACATCGCCCTGCTGGATGCCCGCAAAGGCCTCAAGATGTTCGAAAAGGTTGAGGTGCCCGTGCTGGGTATCGTGGAGAACATGAGTACCCATATCTGCTCCAAGTGTGGTCATGAAGAGCACATCTTCGGTCAGGGTGGCGGCTCCTCCATGGCTAATCAGTACCATGTGGATCTGCTTGGCGCCCTGCCACTGGATATCCGCATCCGGGAAGAGACCGACGGTGGTAAACCGACCGTGGTTGCCGAGCCGGAGGCGCGCATCTCTCAGATCTATCGGGAGATCGCCCGTAAGACAGCCGCCAAGCTCTCCTTGCAGGCCAAGGACTATGCGGCGAAATTCCCCAACATTGTGATTCAGAACAACTGATCTGGATCGATCCGGAAACCCTCCCCGCTATCCATCGGTAGTGGGGAGGGTTGGGGTCTGTTCTGTCGGACAGATCAGACTGAAAATCCATTGGCGTCTCGTCCGCGTTCATTTGCGGACTTTAGAATCTTCCGATTAGCATTGAGGACAAGGGCCCGAATCCGGTTCTATTCGAGTGGTGCCGGTGTGCCGCACGCCTGCTGCCACTGATTGATGATGGTACAGAACAGCCTGGCTGTCTGTTCGGTGTCGTAGATCGCTGAATGGGCCTGGGCGCTGTCCCAATCCAGTCCCGCCGCCTTTGCGGCTTTGGCCAGCACGGTCTGGCCATAGGCCATACCGGCCAGTGAGACGGTGTCGAAGGTGCTGAATGGGTGAAAGGGGTTTCGCTTGATGCCACAGCGCGCCACCGCGGCATTGAGAAAGCCGAGATCGAAAAAGGCGTTGTGCCCCACCAGGATGGCTCTTTTACAGCCGCTTGCCTTGATGGCTTTGCGAATCGGTGTAAACAACTGCTTCAATCCGTCGGACTCCGTTAGCGCATCACGGAATGGATGGTCAGGATCAATGCCATTGAACTCCAAGGCTTTTGGGTCGATATTCGCCCCTTCGAACGGCGTGATATGGTGGGCAAAGGTCTCTGCTGGATGGAGCAATCCCTGCTCGTCCATGGACAGGGTGGTGGCCGCGATCTCCAGCAGGGCATCCTTGCTGGCATCGAAGCCGCCGGTCTCTACGTCGACGACAACCGGCAGGTAGCCCCTGAAGCGATGTGCAATCGCATTGTTATAGATGGTGTCACTCATCCGGCCAAGGATAAAGAAAACAGAATTCTATTTCGAGATTATTTAGATTTTTTTTCTCTAGGGTTTACAATCCCCCCTGGCAACTGGTGTAGTGTGTGTGATTAGCGCCAGATCTTAATTCTCAATTGGGCCGTTCGTCGTGTTAAAAAGGATTCCTGCGATATTATTGATTCTGCTGTTCCTCTCGGGGTGTTCCAGCTTCCAGAGCCGGCATCCGGCAGATCCAATCGAATCGTTCAACCGAAAATCGGATCAGTTCAATCAGGACTTCGATCGGGCCGTGGCCAAACCGGTTGCCCAGGGGTATCGCTATGTGACTCCTTCGGTGATTGATCTCGGGGTTACCAACTTTTTCAGGAATCTGGCCGACATCCCGTCTGCGGCGAACAACCTGCTGCAACTGAAACCTGGACGCGCCTTGTCGGATCTCGGGCGTGTCTGCATCAACTCCACGCTGGGTATTTTCGGTCTGTTCGATGTTGCCAGCGATATGGGGATTCCCAGCTACAAGGAGGATATGGGACAAACCCTGGGTTACTGGGGAATGGGCGATACGCCCTATATCGTGGTGCCGTTCCTTGGGCCGTCCACCTTGCGGGATCTGTTGGGCAGGGTTGGAGATACACTCATAAACCCGATCAGCTATCCCTCCCAGTCAGCCTATCTGGCCTTGAGTACACTGCAGCTTGTGGATATCCGGGCCGACCTGTTGGAAGCCGGCAATGTACTCGATGAGGCGGCCGTCGACCGATACGCCTTTCTGCGGGAGTTCTATCTGCAGCAGCGACAGACAGCGATTAAAGACGGACCGAACCATATGGATGATGACGAGCTGTTCGACGAAAGCCTGTTTGAAGATGAAGCGCTGTTCAACGAAAACGCTGAGTGATCAAATCATCAACCCTACTCGGTGATCAGTTGCCAATGGACTGTCTGGCCAGCCTTTAAGGGCACAACCCTGTCTTTGCCGAATCGATAGCTATCCGCTACCTGCCAATCACGCTTCTGCAGAGTGATCTGCTGAGCATTACGTGGCATGCCGTAGAAGTCGGGGCCATGGTGGCTGGCAAATCCTTCCAGTTTATCCAGGGCATTTTCAGCTTCAAAGATCTCCGCATAGAGTTCGATGGCCGCATGGGCGGTATAGCAGCCCGCACAGCCGCAGCCACACTCCTTGGCGTGCTGTGGATGCGGCGCGCTGTCGGTACCAAGAAAGAAGCGGGGGTTGCCACTGGTCGCCGCTTCGATCAGCGCCTCCTGGTGGGTCTCCCGTTTGAGGATGGGCAGACAGTAGTAGTGGGGTCTGATGCCGCCGGCCAGCATATGGTTTCGGTTGTACATCAGATGCTGAACCGTAATCGTCGCCCCGGTGGGGCCGTTACTCTCGCGCACAAAGTCAACGGCATCGCGGGTGGTCACATGCTCGAAGACAATGGCCAGCTCGGGAAAGTCCTCTCTCAGCATGGCCATGTAACGATCGATAAATACCCGTTCACGATCGAAGATGTCGATCTCAGGTTCGGTCACCTCGGCATGCACCAGAAGCGGCATCGATTCCCGCTGCATGGTTTCCAGCACCGGATAGAGTTTACGGATGTCGGTAACACCCGCATCGGAATTGGTGGTGGCCCCTGCCGGGTAGAGTTTGATGCCATGGATGAATCCGCTCTGTTTTGCCCGGATCACCTCCTCCGAGGTGAGTCGATCTGTCATATAAAGCGTCATCAATGGGGTGAATCCGCTGTTCTCGGGCAGGGCACTGAGGATCCGCTGACGATAGTCTGCCGCCAGTTGGGTATTGGCTACCGGGGGTTTCAGATTCGGCATCACGATCGCTCTGGCGAATCGTTCGGCGGTGTGTCCGACCACGGAGGCCATCGCTTCGTCATCGCGTAAATGGAGATGCCAGTCATCAGGTTTCGTCAGGGTGATCTTCATGTTGTGTTGTCGTTGGAATACTAAATCTAATCCGACATTGTCGCACAGTCACCGGGGATCATAAATCGAGGTGAGGGCAGAGACGGTATCCGATGAAGTGGGCTGTAGGCCGGGACAACCATCGACACAGCCGCTGCCCCAACTCAGTCGACAGTAGAGGAATGAGTTTCCTAAGCAATGTTTCCTTAGGTTTTTGCTATTTAAAACAATTTAACAATTGAAATTTGTTATTTGTTAATTTAAGTAATTTCTAATATTCTATATCTCGAAAGCTGCGCAGTATCTGCTTTCTTAACAAAATTCGAAGACGACATTCTATCTTGAGGAGAGTGAAATGAAAAAGACCGTTCAAGCTGCTGCCGCTGCTGCACTAATCGTTGCTTCCGCTTCTGCATCTGCATGGTGGGGTGGCCCTGGTTACAACCGTGGATGGGGTAACGATGGTTGGGGCGACGGCTGGGGTGATGGCTCCGGTGACTTCAGCTTCGGAATGAGTGGTAGTGCACGTGGTTCTGGTTATGGTCGTGGCAACAACTACTACCGTGGATACAACGGCTATGGTCCTTATGGCTATGGCGCGCCTTACGGTTACGGTTATGCCCCTTACGGCTATCCTGCACCAGCAGCTCCAGCTGCTCCTGCAGCGCCTGCCGCTCCTGCTAAATAAGCAGTTTATATAAAAGGATCTTCTTGCACAGGGACGTGCCTAGATAGACATGCGTAGTTTTCAATACACAGATTTTTTGGGTACTTTAAAATGAAAAAGATTTCAATCATTGCCGCTGCGATTGCCTTGGCAGCCAGCTCCGCAACCGTTAACGCCTGGTGGGGTGACAGCTGGAGTGACGACTTTTTTGGTGATGGCTTCGGCGCCGGAGACTTCGACTTCTCATTCAACATGCGTGCTCGTGGTAACGGCTACGGACGTGGTTATGGCCGTGGTTACGGTTATGATCATCCTTACTACACTGGTTATGCCCCTCACTATGCACCTGCTCTGACCGAAGAGCAGCAGAGTGCCATGGCTGAGCAGCAGAAAGCATTTGCCGAGCAGCAGAAAGCTTTCGCCGAGCAGCAGCAGAAAGCATTCGAGCAGGCTGTCGCCGCACAGCGTCAGTACGCTGAGCAGTTCAGCAACTCTGATCCTTTCGCCGCCATGGAAGCTGACATGAAAGCCAGACAGGAACAGCAGGAAGCTTACCGCAAAGAGATGATGGCCCGTTTTGAGCAGACTGCTCCGAAGCGTCCTGAGATGCCGGAAGCTGTTGCCAAACGTATGGAAGAGTCCAAAGCCCGTCGCGACGAGATGGTTAAAGAGATGGAAACCCGTCGTGCGGAAGCTATGAAGCAGATGGAAGAGCGCCGTAAGGTTGCCATGGAGCGCAAACCTTTCGAAATGCCTTCAATCGACGCTCGCAAAGAGATCTGATTTAATTGAGATCCATTGCAGAAAAGGCGCATCCAGAGCGATCTGGATGCGCCTTTTTTTATGTTTTCAGGATTTTTTCAGAGCTGTGCTTTTGGCTTCATTAAAATTCAGTATAAATCCTAATTCAATTGTAAAAACAGTAGATTAGGTCATCAAAAATTACTATCAGATAACGCTGAAATCCTTCTCATCTTGATGTATATTACTGGGATCAATCCAAATTATTGGTAATCCAAATAGTTTTCATTCTTAGTCTGGCGGATTTCTCCGGCAGAGGTGAATGGAATTGCATCAGCTTAATCCCTGACGCCAAACCGAACAGCTAGAGAATAACAATGCCAAGTAGACCCGATATCGACCCCATTGAGACACAGGAGTGGCTGGACGCCCTGGAGGCCGTACTCGAGAATGAAGGGGTGGAGCGTGCCCATTTTTTGATCGAACGCCTGGTTGATAAAGCCCGGCGCTCCGGTGCTTATCTGCCATTCAGCGCCAACACCGCCTATGTCAATACCATCCCGGTAACCAAACAGCAGCGATTTCCGGGCGACCGGGCAATGGAGCGTCGTATCCGCTCCTTCATTCGCTGGAATGCCATGGCAATGGTGGTACAGGCCAATCGGATTTCCACCGAACTTGGTGGTCATATCTCGAGTTTCGCCTCCAGCGCGACCCTCTTCGATGTGGGTTTCAACCACTTTTTTCATGCTCCCACCAAAGAGCGGGATGGGGATCTGATCTTTTTCCAGGGCCATTCCGCACCAGGCGTTTATGCCAGGGCCTACCTGGAGGGAAGGCTGAGTGAAGAGCAGCTCTACAGCTTCCGTCAGGAGGTGGATGGTCATGGACTCTCCTCCTATCCTCACCCCTGGCTGATGCCGGGATTCTGGCAGTTCCCCACTGTTTCCATGGGGCTTGGCCCGTTGATGGCGATCTACCAGGCCCGCTTCATGCGCTATCTGCATGATCGGGGAATGGTCAGCACGGAAGAGCGCAAAGTGTGGGCCTTCTGTGGCGATGGCGAGATGGATGAACCGGAAGCCTTGGGAGCGATTTCCCTGGCGGGCAGAGAGCGTCTCGACAATCTTGTCTTTGTCATCAACTGTAACCTGCAGCGACTGGATGGTCCGGTGCGCGGTAACGGTAAGATCATCCAGGAGCTGGAAGGAGTCTTCCGGGGTGCCGGCTGGAATGTGATCAAGGTCGTCTGGGGCGGCTACTGGGATCCGCTCTTCGCCCGGGACAAAAACGGCATCCTTATAAAACGCATGGAAGAGTGTGTGGATGGTGATTACCAGGCCTACAAGGCGAAGGGTGGCGCCTATACCCGAGAGCACTTTTTCGGTAAATATCCTGAGCTGGATGAGATGGTCGCGAATATGACCGACGAGGATATCTGGCGCCTCAATCGAGGCGGGCATGATCCCCATAAGGTGTTCGCCGCCTATGCCGAAGCGACCGCCCACAAAGGTCAGCCAACTGTGATTCTGGCGAAAACCGTGAAAGGTTACGGTATGGGTGTGGCCGGTGAAGGGCAGAACATCACCCATTCACAGAAGAAGATGGGTGAAGCGGCTCTGAAGGCCTTCAGGGATCGCTTCAACATTCCGATTTCCGATGATCAGATCGGTGCGGCACCTTTCTATAAGCCTCCGGCAGACAGCGCGGAGATGAAATACATGCATGAGCAACGCAGCAAGCTGGGTGGCTTTCTGCCTCAGCGGCGCACCAAGGTTGAAGCCATGACGGTGCCGCCGTTGGAGAGTTTCAAAGCACTGCTGGAGGGAAGTGGCGATCGGGAGCAATCCACCACCATGGCCTTTGTCCGGCTGTTGAATATGCTGGTAAGGGATAAGCAGCTTGGTAAACAGATCGTGCCGATTGTGCCTGACGAGGCACGTACATTCGGTATGGAGGGTATGTTCAGGCAGCTGGGGATCTACTCGTCGGTGGGGCAGCTCTATGAGCCGGTGGATGCGGATCAAGTGATGTTCTATCGGGAGGATAAGAAAGGCCAGATTCTACAGGAGGGTATCAATGAGGCAGGCGCCATGTCCTCCTGGATTGCTGCCGCTACCTCCTACAGCAACCACGGGGTCAGTATGATCCCCTTCTATATCTACTACTCCATGTTCGGCTTCCAGCGTATCGGCGATCTGGCCTGGGCGGCCGGTGACATGCAGGCACGCGGATTTCTGATCGGCGGTACGGCAGGCAGAACAACCCTGGCCGGTGAGGGATTGCAGCACCAGGACGGCCATAGCCATCTGGTGGCGGCGACCATTCCCAACTGTGTCTCCTACGATCCGGCATATGCTTATGAAATGACTGTGATCGTGCAGGATGGCATGCGGCGCATGTATCAGCAGCAGGAGAATGTTTTCTACTACATCACCGTGATGAATGAGAACTATCTCCAGCCGGCCATGCCCGAGGGTGTGGAAGAGGGCATTGTGAAGGGCATGTACCTGCTGAAAAAAGGCGGTAAGCACAAGAAGCGTGTGCAACTGCTGGGCAGCGGCACGATTCTGCGTGAAGTGATCGCCGCCGCCGAACTGCTGGAAAAAGATTTCAAGGTCACTGCGGATATCTGGAGCGTAACCAGCTTCAACGAATTGCGCCGCGAGGGTCTGGACGTTGAGCGCTGGAATACTCTCCACCCGGAAGAGGATCAACGACAGAGCTATGTGACCCGGCAACTCGCCGGTCAACAGGGGCCGGTGGTTGCCGCAACAGACTATATCCGCAGCTATGCCGATCAAATCCGGCCTTTTGTACCCGGTACATACAGTGTGCTGGGCACCGATGGCTACGGTCGCAGTGACATGCGCAGTCAGTTAAGAAAATTCTTTGAAGTCAATCGCTACTATGTGGCACTTGCCGCCCTGAAATCACTGGCAGATCAGGGTGATCTGAAGGATGACGTGGTCACTCAGGCGATCAAGAAATACAAAATCGATCCGGATAAGCCCAACCCCTGCACGGTATAAACGGTTGGTCAATAAACTTGTGCGGCATGTCCGGACGTTAAGAAACAGAGTGCCGGAATGGCAATAAAGAGGATGAGACGTGGGTAAAACGACAGATGTACTGTTACCTGATATTGGTGATTTCGAATCGGTGGAAGTCATTGAGATCCTGGTTTCTGAAGGTGACGAAGTCTCCGTTGAAGAGTCCCTGCTGACCCTGGAAAGCGATAAAGCCACCATGGAGATCCCCTCTCCACATGGCGGGAAGGTCAAGCAGTTGAAGGTTAAAGTGGGTGACCGGGTCAGTGAGGGGGATGTGATCCTCACAATTGAAGCGGGTGAAAGTGAAGCGGCTGCTGAGGATGCGCCGGCAACCGGATCAGCTCCGGCACCTGCAGCCGAAGAGGTGGAGACTGTACAGGCACCTGCGCCTACGCCTAATGAAGAGGCTGGCGGCGAAGCGGTGACAGGTCGTCGCCCGGGGGACAAAGAGGTCCGCATCCCACCGGTGCCGGAGAGTCCGATAATCAGCGGCGAACAACATAAACCCCATGCCAGCCCTTCTGTCAGACGCCTTGCCCGTGAGTTGGGGGTGGACCTCTCACTTGTGAAAGGTCATGGTCCTAAGCAGCGGGTATTGAAAGAGGATGTACAGAACTTCGTCAAACAATCGTTGCGCCGGGGTGAAGCGAGCGGTTCTGGTCGCGGCAGTTTTGAAATGCCGAGTGGACCGGATGTGGACTACAGCCGCTTTGGTGAGGTTGAATCCAAGCCAATGGGGCGGATCAAGAAGATCAGTGCTGCCCATCTGCACCGCTGCTGGCTCACCGTACCCCATGTCACCCAGTTTGATGAGGCGGATATCACTGAATTGGAGGCCTTTCGAAAGGCACAGAAAGCGCTCGCAGAGCGGCGGGATGTTCGACTCACGCTGATGCCGTTCCTGATGAAGTCGGTTGCCGCCGCACTGACGGAGATGCCGGCGTTCAATGCCTCCCTGGATAGCGAGGCCGAAGCACTGATCTATCGACACTACGTCAATATTGGTGTGGCGGTGGATACGCCCAACGGTCTGGTTGTGCCGGTAATCCGTGACGTGGACAAGAAAAGTGTCTTCGAGCTGGCGGCGGAACTGATGGCTGTCAGCGAGCGGGCCAGAGCCGGCAAACTGGCACCGGCAGATCTGCAGGGAGGCTGCTTTTCAATCTCCAGCCTGGGTGGTATTGGCGGGACCGCCTTTACCCCGATCGTGAATGCACCGGAGGTGGCAATCCTAGGGGTCTCCCGCAGCACCATGCAGCCGGTATGGGATGGGGCGAACTTTCAACCCCGGCTGATGCTACCCCTCTCCCTCTCCTACGATCATCGGGTGATCGACGGCGCAGAAGGGGTCAGATTCACCCGACTGCTCGCATCGTTGCTGGAGGATATTCGCCGCTTGCTGCTGTAGTGGTTGATGAGGTTTGTTTCTATCACAAAGCAGATCCGGGGAATTTAAAAATTTAATTCTGAATCCTTATGCAAATTAACAAGTTGTGGCTTGTTGTATGGTTGCATAACAACTAAAGTTTAGTTATTAGAGTTTCCTTTTGAACGGATTCTCATCAGCTCAGTTGCAGGCACAATCAGCCGTACTCCGCAGATACAGTTGTGATATAGGGGCAGGGATGCGACCTGTGCCTCTTCAACTCGTGGAATCTCCAATTTTCTGACGGAAAGCAATTCCTTAGGCTTTAAAGTAATTTCAAGCTTGTCCGATAAAGAATTAACGGTTGGCTTGAACTTGGATTGGAATAAACAAATACGTATCGAATCTGAATCAAAGGCTGTTGTCGTGGTGCAGCAGTTGGCTGGTTTAGGTTCGGTGTCTGGCTGATATGCATAAGACGCTGTTATTACTGATATTTTTACTATCTTATGTGCCATATCTTTGGGCTGATGAGATAAAGAATGAGCCCATCCGGCCCCTTAAAATGGGTTTTGAGGTGAACCCGAAGCTGGTTGCACTTGGGGATCAGCTGTTTCACGATCGACGTCTCTCCCATGACAACTCTTTAAGCTGTGCCAGCTGTCATCTGCTCTCGACTGGCGGTACGGATCTAAAGCCACGTTCAACCGGGGTAGGTGGCGTGATGGGGGGAATCAAGGCGCCAACCGTGTACAACAGCAGTTTCAATCTTGCCCAGTTCTGGGATGGGCGGGCGGAGAGTCTTGAGATTCAGGCCGCAGGCCCTGTGCACAATCCTCTCGAGATGAACTCAACCTGGCCTGAGGTGATCTCCAAGCTGAGTCAAGATGCCGCCATGGTTGAGGTGTTCGGTCAGCTCTTCAGTGACGGCATCACCGGTGAGAACATTGCAATCGCCATCGCCGCCTTCGAAAAAACCCTGGTGACTGAGAACTCCCGTTTCGATCGCTGGCTGAGTGGCGAGCAAATCCTGAGTGAGCGGGAGTTACGCGGCTACCGACTGTTCAAAAGCTACGGCTGCATCAGCTGTCACCAGGGAGCCAATGTGGGCGGCAATATGTACGCCTTTATGGGTGCCAAGGGTGACTATTTCAAAGACAGAAACACAGAAATTACCGAGGCTGACTATGGCCGATTCAATGTCACCGGACAGGAGGATGACAAGCACTATTTCAAAGTTCCGAGCCTACGACTGGCAGCGGTCAACTCACCCTACTTTCATGATGGTTCCGTAACAACCCTGGATGAGGCGATCCGGGTGATGGGGCGTTATCAGTTGGGTCGTGAGATACCCGATGAGGATATCCGGGATATCGTCGCTTTTCTGCACACTCTGGTCGGCAAGCATCGTCGGTTCAAGCCATGATTAAGTTCCTTAGATCAATTGGCATCAGACGCGCCGCACTGCTGATCGGCTTGAGCCTGGCATTTGCCTTGTTACTGGGGCTGTTCTGGGATGATGAGTCCAGTGAGTATGCAGAGATCTCACACAACATGCTGCAATTGAAGAAGCTGGATGCCCGTCTCGACCGGGATATGTTGAGAATCGCCTCATTTCTGATGGTTCAGTATGACCCATTGGTTATGACGACCAACAATCTGCGAGAAATGAAAGATAAGATCGATCCGCTGATCGATCAGCATGATCAGCAACTCAAGGATCTTTTTTCCACCTATTGGCAGGGGGTGGATGAAAAGCTCTCCCTGCTGGAAAAAATCAAGTTTCAGGCGGCATTGGTGCGCAATGGTATTCACTACCTGCCCATCATCGCGGATGAGTTGAAAGAGAGTGAGCCGAGACTCTACGAAGATATTCTGGTGCTGATCAACCAGCTCTATACCTACCATCTTTTCTCTGCGGATTCACAATTCAATGAAGTAAAACGCTCTCTGGAACAACTCAAGCAGCAGAAGCTAGAGGTCACCGAGAGCCAGTCATTATTGGATCAGGTCCTGTTTCATATCGACTCTGATCTGCATGGTCTTGCCAAGTTGGGTCTATTGAAGCGGCGTTATCTGGCGATTCCAAGTCAGCATAATTTCGAGGCGATTCACATCAGGCATGAAGCGAACCGGATCGCAGAGACCAGCACCAAACGACAGATGATCATGCTGCTGATGGTTGTGGTATTCATTCTGCTGCTCGGTCTATGGCAATTGATCAGGAGTCTGCATAATGCCCATCAGGAGGTGAATCGTGCCTGGTATCGACTGCATGATGCGGTGAACAATCTCTCCGAGGCGTTTGCCCTTTTCGATGCGGATGGTCGTCTGGTGTTGTTTAACCGCTGTTTCGAGGAGTTCTATCCCTGGCTTAAAGAGCGAGATATGGAGTCTCTCACCTTGAAGAAGATGCAGACCGCTGCCGGTAGCCGGGTGAAAAACCTGAACCTTGAAGGCGATGCGATACTCGATGTCTCGCCTCAGGGTCAGTATCTGGAAAAACTCGATAGCGGCGCCTGGTATCTCAGCAGTAACAACCGCACCACTGAGGGTGGGCTGGTCTGTGTTAGAAGTGATATCACAGAGTCAAAAAAGGCTGAATCGGACCTGCGTAAGCTGGGTCGGGTACTGGAGCAGAGTCCTGCGTCAGTGATCATCACCAATACGGAAGGGATTATCGAGTATGTGAATCCGAGATTTGAAAAGGTCTCCGGTTACACGGCAGCTGAAGCGATTGGGCAAAACCCAAGGTTCCTCAAGAGTGGCGACAAGACCAAACAGGAATACAATGAAATGTGGAGCAGCCTGCTCGCAGGTAAAGAGTGGCGTGGTATGTTCCACAACAAGCGCAAAGACGGCAGCATTTATTGGGAATCCGCGTCGATTTCACCACTACGGGATGAGCGAGACAAAATTACCAACTTCATAGCCGTCAAAGAGGACGTCACAGCGCAGAAGCGGGCTGAAGATCAGTTAAGAATGAATGCCACCGTGTTTGATACCACGGCGGAAGGCATCATGGTGACTGATGACGAGAACCGGATTAAAACAGTCAATCCTGCCTTTACAAGAATCACCGGTTACAGTCAGGAAGAGGTATTGGGACGTACACCCAATATTCTCAGTTCCGGTCGCCACAGCAAATCCTTCTATGAAGACTTATGGGAGTCTGTGCTGCAACAAGGCTATTGGTCAGGTGAGATCTGGAATCGGCGTAAGGATGGCAGTGTCTTTCCGGAATGGCTGTCGATCTCAGCAATCAAAGGTGAACACGGCATCGCAAAAGAGTTTGTTGCTGTATTCTCCGATATTACCAAGCACAAAGAGAACGAAGAGCAGATCCGCTATCAGGCCAATTATGATGCCCTGACCGGGCTGCCCAATCGTTCACTGTTGTCCGACCGGCTGAATCAAGCTATCGCTGCTGCCCACCGTGAAAACTGGATGCTGGCGGTGCTGTTTATCGATCTCGATCACTTCAAGGTGGTAAATGATACGTTCGGCCATGTGGTGGGGGATGAGCTGTTGCAGCTGGTGTCCGCCCGGATCAAAGCCTGTCTGCGTGAATCGGATACGGTAGCCAGATTCGGCGGGGATGAGTTCATCATTCTGTTGCAGGATGTTACGGAGATGGATTCTGTGGCGAATGTGGCCACCAATATCATCGATCATATAACCCGAGTTTTCTCTCTGTATGGGCGTGAGATCTATATCGGCGCCAGTATCGGTATCACGGTCTACCCGGATGATGCGGTGAATGCGGACTCTCTGCTGCGAAATGCGGATATGGCCATGTACCAGGCGAAGGAGCGGGGTAGAAATACCTATCAGTTCTTTACAGCATCGATGCAGCAACACACCTTGGAGCGCCGACAGCTGGAGCTGGATCTGCGCCAGGCGATCAAACGGGATGAGCTTGAGATCTACTATCAGCCGGTGATCAATCCAACTCAGAACAAGGTGGTGAGTGTCGAGGCTCTGTTACGCTGGCATCATCCACATCGGGGGACCGTCTCTCCGGCTATCTTTATCCCGGTTGCTGAAGACAGCGGACAGATTGGTCCTATTGGTGAGTGGGTACTGAAGCGATCCTGTCAGCAGTTGAAGCAGTGGCACAATGCCGGTTTCAGTGATCTCAAACTGGCGGTGAATCTCTCCAGCAGACAACGGGAGCTTGGTCTCGAGGCTAGCTTTTTGCTAGGTGTGTTGGCGGAGACCGATCTCTCTTCCGATTATCTTACTCTTGAGATCACTGAGAGCCTGTTGATGCGCGATACCGATGAGGCTATGGCTTGGTTGTCTGATTTCAAGGCGCTGGGCGTTTCCCTGTCAGTGGATGATTTTGGTACCGGCTATTCATCACTCAGCTATCTGAAGCGGTTCCCGGTTGATACGATGAAGATCGATCGCTCATTTGTCAGTGATTTACCGTATGACGTTGAAGATGTCACCCTGGTGCGAACCATTGTTGCGATGGCGCAGAGCCTCAATCTGTCCCTGATCGCGGAAGGGGTTGAGACCCGAGAGCAGGCTGAATTCCTGGTCGATACCGGTTGTGACAATCTCCAGGGCTTCTATTATGCCAAACCGATGTCAGCGAAAGAGTTGACGCATTGGCTCGGTTCCGATGTGCTGGAAACAGGCACCACTTAGGGGCCGTCCATACGCATTCCATCGGCCATGAACTGCTGAACGCCATTATCAAAATTACCGTGCCCGAAACTGAGTGTCCGATCCAGGCGTAAATAATTGCACGCTGTTTTTTGGTCAATATCGGTGCCCCTGTCACAACCTCAATCCCTAATTGGTTATATAAAACCGCTGCGGAATGAACTCCAGCGGTGATACGGATTGAAGTTGCCCTGTGGCTCGATGGTGATCCAGAGAGTTTTTTGATCTGTCGGCTGACTGGAGAAGTGGTTGCAACCTGTTTGACGGAAGTTGTACCACCGAAAGAGATTACTAGGACAAATTTGCAATATTGAGGGATTGAAATATGAAAACACTGACTACCATTGCCTTGTTAAGCCTTACCCTGACACTGGTCGCCTGCAGCGACTCAACTGGCCCGGATAGCAGCACCACAGACAATACCACATCATCGATGACTGAACCGGCAGAGCCCGTCGTGAGCGGCCAGGGTATGGAACAGGGTGATCAGGCAGCATTTGAAGCTGGTATCGATGCTGCCAATCAGACCGCATCTGAGAAACAGTAGTGGTGACAGGGGGAGCCCCTGACTGGAGTACATTCTCCCAGCCTACCTTACCAAACCGCGTTTTCTAACTCATAGGCGGCTTCAGTCTTGCCATTGAGCGGTGTGGTCACGACTTCTGTAGAAACCTCACTCTGTTGTTGAAGCGGCAGAGTGGGGCTACTGGTTAATCCGGCTATTAGCAGGGTTAACAGCTATTTCATGTCTGAATGTTCGTTCTCAGCGGCAGAAATGCTATAAAGGGTTAGTAAATACACTATCCTGTGTTCAATATCGAATCACCCTGGTGGTGATCGATGCCTATTGCATACAAGCATATTTAAGAAAACTAATACTGTGAGGAGCCTACATGAGCGGCATTGTCGAAGTGACCCTTCCCGATATCGGTGATTTCGAGCAGGTGGATATCATTGAAATTCTGGTATCTCCAGGCGACCGGGTCGATGCGGAAGATTCCATTATTACCCTGGAGAGTGATAAGGCGACAATGGACATTCCCTCCCCGCACAGCGGAACAGTCAAGGAGCTGATGGTCAAGGTTGGGGATAAGATCTCCATGGGTGGGGCGATCCTGAAACTGGAACTGGCCGCCGGGGAGAAGGCGGAAACCCCGCCGGCAACCAGCAAGGCGCCGGTATCCGAGGCGGTTAAAGGTGCTGCGGACAAACAGGCTGATGTGGTGGTGCTCGGGGCGGGCCCTGGTGGTTATACCGCAGCTTTCCGGGCAGCGGATCTGGGTAAGAAAGTCATTCTGATCGAACGCTATGGGGCGCTTGGCGGGGTCTGTCTGAATGTTGGCTGTATTCCGTCGAAAGCCCTGCTGCATGCTGCGGATGTCATCAATGAAGCGGCTGAAATGGAGGATATGGGGATCAGCTTCGGTAAGCCGAAAGTCGATCTCGACAAGCTGCGCGCCGGCAAGGACAAAGTGGTGCAGAAACTCACCGGTGGTCTCAAGGCGCTGGCCAAGCAACGTAAGGTGGAGGTGGTTCACGGCCTGGCCCGTTTCGAATCACCAAAGCGAATTGCGGTGAATGGCGCTGAGGGTAGCACCTCGATCGATTTTACCGATGCCATCATCGCCTGTGGCTCCACCCCGGTCGAGATTCCCGGGTTTCCCAATGACGATCCCAGGCTGATCGACTCAACCGGGGCACTGGAACTGGCTGATGTTCCAAAACGTATGCTGGTCGTGGGTGGCGGTATCATCGGGCTTGAAATGGCTACGGTCTACAGCACATTGGGCAGTAAGATCGATGTGGTTGAACTTCAGGACAGTCTGATCCCCGGTTGTGATAAGGATCTGGTCAGGCCGCTGCAGAAACGGATCAAAAAGCGCTACAACGCCATCATGCTGGGTACCAAGGTAACCGATATCCAGGCCCAGAAGAGTGGTCTGAAGGTCAGCTTCGAAGGCAAACAGGCACCGGACAAGCCGCAAACCTACGATCGGGTGCTGGTCTCTGTGGGGCGGGTGCCGAACGGCAAGAAGATCAATGCTGAAGCGGCAGGCATCAACGTGGATGAGCGTGGTTTCATTCCGGTTGACCAACACATGCGGACCAATGTGCCGAACATCTATGCCATTGGTGATGTGGTGGGGCAGCCGATGTTGGCCCACAAGGCCACCCATGAGGCCAAAGTGGCTGCTGAAGTGATTGCAGGGCTGCCATCGAGTTTCGACCCCATGACCATTCCGTCGGTTGCCTATACCGACCCGGAAGTGGCCTGGATGGGGCTCACCGAGACCGAAGCCAAGGCACAGGGTATCGAATATGAGAAGGGGGCATTTCCCTGGGCTGCCAGTGGCAGAGCCTTGGGCATCGGCCGTGATGAAGGGGTGACCAAACTGCTGTTTGATCCAAAATCGAAGCGGATTCTGGGTGCCGGCATCACCGGTCCGAATGCGGGTGAGTTGATCGGTGAAACCGTACTGGCGCTGGAGATGGGTGCCGATGCGGAGGATATCGGTTTGACCATACACCCCCATCCAACCCTCAATGAGACCATCTGCTTTGCCGCAGAGATGGCCGAAGGCAGCATCACCGACCTGATGCCACCGAGAAAGCGCTGAGCAGAGCTGGTTGAGATCCCGACTGGGTAAAACAAGTTGGACCGGGTGACTGCGGCTGTTCGGGCCTTCTATGAAGCCTACCCCTATCCGCCGGGTAACAGGCCCGATTGCGATGCCTACCATGGACGGTTGCTGCTGAGTTACATCGAACGACCCGAAGGCATCCCTATGCAGCTTCAGCTGCTTGAGGCGGGTTGTGGACGGGGGATCAACCTGACCGAGGCCGCCGCCCTGCAACCAGATGATCAGTTCACCGGCATCGATATCAACCGGGTGGCGATCGACGAAGCATCGGCGAATATCCGCACAAAAGCGCTCGCCAACCTCAATTTTCAGCTGGCCGATCTGCTCGACCCGGCCTCTCTGCCAGGGGTGAGTCGGGGCTATGATGTGATTCTCTCCTATGGGGTGATACACCATCTGAGTGACCCACTCAAAGGCCTGCAGCAGCTGACTCAACAACTGGCGCCCCATGGGGTGTTGTCACTGATGGTCGATGGTCGGTATGGCCGCCAGCCTCTGGATCGGTTTCTCCATGCGCTGGAGATGATTTCAGCCTCGGGTGACCGAGATGGACAGAGGGCAGTGACGGCCAGGGCCCTGGCCCGGATCGCCGAGAGGGGGGTATTTCATGGCAACTGCTGGCAGGGTACCTCGTCTGTGGATGAGGTGGAGTTTGCCGACCGGTGTCTGCATGTGCATGAGCAGAGTTATGACATCGAGGGCTTGTGGCAGTTACTGGATAAGGCTGGTTTGAAGTTTATTCGTTGGCACGAGCCTGATGATTGGTCGCTAAAGGCGATCTGTGACGATGAGGCGCTGATCGAACAGCTGCAGGCCGTTGATCCCTCAGTGGCCTATCAACTGATCGAACGCCTTACCTACCGACCCAAACTGACTCTGGTGGCGGCAAGAAAGGAGGATCAGCCCCGACTTCCCCTGAGCAGGGAAGCGTTCCTGTCAAAACGGTTTTACCTGAGTCCTCAGTTAAAACGGGTAACCGATGAGTCCGGTGACACAGAGTGGATGCTGCGTGGACGCAAGCTGTCGATCGCTGCACAAGGGTTGCCGCATCAACTGCTCACTGCTGCGTCACAAATCGACAGCGGTTTTACCGCTTCGCAGTTGCTTCAGCCACTAACCGGGGAGTCCATTAGCCCACAGCATGGCCTGAATCTGCTCATGCAACTCTATGATCTTGAGTGTCTCTACGCCTCCCATGAAACAGAGAGGGCAGTGTGATGAGTGATACTCCACCGCTCTACTTCAGAGATCTGGGTGATCCGCAAAAGCCGGTCCTCTGTCTGATGCATGGACTGTTCGGTTCCTCCAGCAATTGGATGGGTATAGTCCGGCGGCTTCAGGATCAGTTCAGGATCATCAATCTGGATCTGCGCAACCACGGCCGATCTCCACACGACAGTGAGATGAGCTATCCGCTGATGGTGGATGACCTGCTGGCACTGTGTGACCATCTTGATCTGCAGACCGTTTCACTGCTGGGACACAGCATGGGTGGTAAAGTGGCCATGCTGACCGCTCTGACAAACCCTGAGCGGGTGGACAGGCTGGTCGTGGCGGATATTGCACCGGTCGCCTACGAGAACCGTTTTGCATCCATATTCAAGGGGCTGCAGACTATGCCCCTGGAGCAGCTTGAGAGTCGTGATGCGGCCGATCTTCACCTGTCCGCCTATGTTGCCGAGCCAGGAATTCGTCAATACCTGCTGCAGAATCTGCTAAAAAAGGGGGAACGCTGGGAATGGCGCTTCAATCTGCAGAGCTTAATCGAAGCGATGCCGCTGCTGACAGACTTTCCAGAGGTGGGACACAGTGCTTTCCCTGGCGATGCCCTGTTCATTCACGGTGAACTTTCGGACTATGTGAATCAGCAGGCGATCAGGGTCATCGACGACTACTTTCCCCACAATCGCCGAAGGATGCTCCACGCTGCGGGTCACTGGCTCTATGCAGAACAGCCTGCCCCTTTTGCTCAAGCGGTGGCCAATTTTTTGAAGTAACAGCAGCAATTTCCACAGTGGAAGCCTGTCTGAAGTGTGGGCAAACAGAATTAAAATTCAAAGATCAAAAATATAACGGAGGTCGTGAAACATGAAAAAGTTAATCGGGATAGGTCTGTTGATGTTACCGCTGATCGGTGTCAGTGCCGAACAGCAGTTTATCAGTATAGGGACTGGTGGCCTTACCGGGGTCTACTATCCGACAGGTGGCGCCATCTGTCGGCTGTTGAACAAGGGCAGAAAGGCTCACGGTATCCGCTGCTCTGTGGAGTCCACCGGCGGTTCCATTTTCAACCTCAATACCATTGCTGCGAAAGAGCTGGATTTCGGTGTGGCCCAATCCGATTGGCAGTATCACGCCTACCAGGGCAGTTCAAAGTTCTCAAAGCAGGGTGCCAACAAGAGCCTGCGGGCGGTTTTCTCCATCCACAGTGAACCGTTTACCGTAGTGGCTCGTAAAGAGAGCGGCATCAATACTTTTGCCGATTTGAAAGGTAAACGGGTCAATATCGGTAATCCGGGCTCAGGTCAGCGGGGCACCATGGAGGTCATGATGGAGAAACATGGCTGGAGAAAGCAGGATTTCAAACTGGCTTCTGAGTTGAAGGCCACTGAACAGGCCAGAGCCCTGTGCGACAACAAGATCGATGCCATGGTCTATGTGGTGGGTCACCCTAATGCCTCAATCAAAGAGGCGGCGACCGCCTGTGACACCCATCTGGTAGCCGTGGCCGGGGGGCTGGTTGAAAAGCTGATCGAGACAACCCCCTATTATGCACCGGCGGTTGTCGCTGGAGGTGTCTATCGTGGAAGTGATGCCGACACACCCACCTTTGGTGTCAAGGCGACTCTGGTTACAGCTGAGCATGTTGACGAAGAGGTAGTCTATCAATTGGTCAAAACCGTGTTCGACAATCTGGATAAGTTCCGCCAACTCCATCCTGCCTTCGCCCATCTTCAGGCTACAGCCATGCTGGAGGGTAATACAGCGCCATTTCACAAAGGAGCGATGCGCTACTACAAAGAGAAAGGCTGGTTGTAATCTATTTCTGGCAACCTGGGCTGGTGCCGAGCCACGCACCAGCCCATGGATCACTACCTGGGCGATATCAGATTTAACGGAAAACAGTTAGTTCCGAGAGAGGCTCCACCACCGGTGAACAGAGCCATTGGATCGAAGGGGTTGAAGCTACCGCCCGAACTGTTTTCCTGTGACCCGTAAATCGGGCCCGGGCCATCGTCAATAACAATGAAATCATCTTCTGCATCAATTCTCGTATTGTTGCCTGATCCGCCGTCAATACAATCATTGCCACGCTCACCCACCAGGATGTCATCGCCAGAATTACCCCAGAGATGGTCGTCTCCCCGGCCGCCATAGATGCGGTCATCGCCACTGCCACCGATCAGCTTGTCGTTGCCCTCACCGCCCTGCATAAGATCATTGCCAGAGCCTCCCCACAGGTTGTCGTTACCATGGCCACCAACGAGGCGGTCATTGCCGCTGTTACCAACCAGGGTGTCGTTGCCATTGTCACCGCTGACAAAGTCGTTGCCGGCGCCACCCCAGATGCCGTCATCTCCATCGCCACCGTTGAGACGATCATGGCCGTCACCGCCGATCAGTGTGTCGTTGCCCAATCCGCCATGGAGTTTGTCATTGCCACTGCCGCCACTGATCCAGTCATTACCTGAGCCGCCATTGATGGTCTCATTGCCTGCGCCGCCTCGAATGACATCATCACCGCTGCCACCGTTGATTGTAATGTTGTTTTCCGGGCCGCAGAGCTGTTGTCCGGTTACACTGATATTGTCGTTTCCGCAGCCACCGTCAATAATCAGGTTTTTGGCCTCTTGCGCTGTGAGGTGGTGGGTTTCACCATCGATGGTCAGGTCGACCGAACCATCGCTGTTGGTGTGGATGTTGATATGATTGTCTTCACTGCCTGCAAAGACTCGAGTCGTGTCACCATTCCTTTCGATGCGTCCACCATTATCCAGATAGTCGACACGAGTGCAGTTGTTCGGATTGAAACCACCGCTTAAATTGGAAAAACTGTTCGGACTTCCTTGTATGCTGTCCATTGATGTACTCCTTTCGTTTATATTTTGATCACTGATCTGGTCCACGGCGGCTCTGTTATCTATTCACAGGAAGGTTGGACAGAGTGCCGCAAATCTCAAACGGCCAATGATTCCTAGCCATTGAATCAGAACGACAAGACCCCTGTCACTAGGGGATGTCCCTAGGGTTAAGGGTCTTAATATCAGGCAGAAGATCCTCCCGGCAGACTGGGATGATCCAGAACTTGTGTCAGCCTTGTCTGACAGGGTTATTTCTCATATCGTTGAATGATTGAGTGATATTAGAATTTGAAAGTTGGTGTTTACCACATCTTACAATGGAACTACGAGCAAGGATTGCTATGTTAAAAGTAATACACAATATCTATAAATTGATCTTTCCCCTTCTCGGTACACTATTGATCGGTGCCTGTGTGTCTACCACCGACGACGATACAGAGAGTGAGTCCCGACAGGAAGCGGCTAAAAAGATCAGAGCAAACATGTGGCTGACGCCGGACTGTCTGCAGGATAACTCCGGCCAATACTACCGAGGTTTATACAAATTCACGGATGATGGTGAAATCTTGTCAGGTGAACAGGGATTTCAGGATGCCAGCTGTTCGACAAAAACCAATGAAACCACTCAGCCACGAACGTTTTCCGGTAGCTATGCCGTATTGGATAGTGAAACACTGGAAGACGGAACGGACGGTTTCAGTTTCGACTACTCGATCGAGACCAGGAATATCCTTGCCTACTTCAGAATGACCGATAGCGAAACGCTCTGTTTTTCGAATAACCTGGAGTTCAGGGCTGATGTGGTAAACATTGAGACGGGCAGTGTCGATCCAAGAGTTGATTATCGGAATTGTCTGACACTCAACCGTTCATCGGACGATAACGATCCTGATCCAAACCCAAATCCCGGTCCTGCGGTGAACCTGCAGGGAGTGTGGGTACTGAGTACACAGTGCCGGGTCAACGATGCGGGCAATCACTACTATTGGCTGGTTGATTTCACACAGGATAACCGGGTTCTTGAGGCTTATGCCTTTTTCAATAACACCGATTGTTCAGGTACTCCCACCGCAACAGACTTTAGTGATATCAATCTGACCTATACGGATCAGGGTGAAGCGACACTGCCGGACGGAAGAAAAGGGCATCAAATGCGCTTGATACAAGGTGTCAATAGTTTCGATGGCTACTATACGTTCGATGCGCAAAACAGATTATGTATCTCACACAGTTTCACCCTTACGAGAACTGATAATGACTCCACAGAGTTAGATTACAACAACTGTTTTTCAAGGCCCGATTGATTCCCAGGCAACTTCTGCAAGCTGTGGCCAATCCTATTTGGCTGCGGCTTGTTTTGCATTCCAGGTCGGTTACTCCACGATCCACGGCACCTACCTTTTCTAGGGCCTATTGGATGAGTGTTAACAGCCCCTAAAGTCAATATGAGGCGAACTGTGGGAGGATATTCTGATTAAAAACCGCTCAATTGGTAGGTGTGCATTTGCGGTGATTGGCTTCTATTTGCGGATGAATTGTTCACTGAGCCTTGTCAGGGTGTAGGGCATCAGGAAACGGAATATTCAGATCTGCCATAACAGTGAGAGATTATAGTTGAAGTCGTTGTTCTCTTGCTCTTCACTGACATCGCTGTCGTATTCGTTTCTCAGCCCGAGTTTGATGGCAAGATTGCGCGCTTCAGCCATTTTGATCGACCAGTTTAGAGCCGTCAGATTGCGGTACTCTCCGGTCTCGTCGAGATCCGGATAGAAGGCGGTGGTGAATTCGAATCGCTCAAACTCTGAGATGATCCAGCCCAGATCGAGCGCCAGTATCAGTTCCGGGGTCTTGATATCTTCATCATCACCCCGGCTGATCGAGCCACCCAGACCGACCCGGCTGGCGATATCCCAGCTGTCGTTTTTCAGGTGCTGATAACCGGTACCGCCGGCAGCGGAGAGTCGATCGTCCCAATCCTTGAACTCGTCCCAGTCGTAGCGTCCCTGGAGGAATGAGAACCAGGGATTCTGCGGCCAGATCCACTCCCGTTTCAGATCGGCGAAGAAGCGGTTTGCAGAGACATCCCCATCGCTTTTCGAGCGGTCGTAGGCGGATGAGAATTTCCAGGTTTTCAGGGGATCGGCATAATCGGTATTGAATCCCAGATGAAGGTTTAGCGTCTCACTGTTGCCGGAGGCCCCATTCAAACCCAGTTCGACCTGGTGGCGCCAGGAGGACTCTACCCCATCATCCGCAAAAGCGGGCAGGATCGATACTGAACAGATCAAGAGTGATAGAGTAGCTAACAAAGATTTCAAACACATGGCTCGCGTAGCAGGTTGTGAACAGATGGTGCAGAAGAATAACGTAAATCAGTTGGAAATGGTGGAGACGGTTGAGTATGGTGGGAGGCGTGCCACAGGTTTGACCAAAAGTTTTCTCATGGCTACCGCACTCTGCTGGGCATTGTTTCAGCTGTGGGCGGCCTCCCCACTACCTTTTACCTTCGGGATTGGTGTCTTCAACGATACCGAGATCCGCTCAATCCACCTGGCATTTGCGATCTTTCTGGCTTATCTGTTTTTTCCCTTCAGACGACGCATCAGCCATCAGATCCCCTTGATCGATTGGATGTTGGCAGCAACCGCCGCTTTTTGTGCGGCCTATCTGTTTCTCTTTTATGAAGCGTTGGCTGAGCGGGCTGGGGCTCCCTCCGGCTTCGATGTGGGGGTGGCGGTAGCCGGTGTGTTGCTACTGTTGGAAGCAACCCGAAGGGCGCTGGGTTGGCCACTGATGCTGATTGGCGCCTGTTTTCTAGGCTATACCTTTGCCGGTCCCATACTACCCGACCTGCTGGCCCATAAAGGGGCTTCCCTGGAGCGGGTCGCCTCACACCAGTGGCTCTCCACCGAGGGAGTGTTCGGTGTGGCGGTCGGGGTCTCCGCCGGGTTTGTGTTTCTGTTTGTGCTGTTCGGCAGCCTGTTGGAGCAGGCCGGCGGGGGGCACTATTTCATCCGTGTCGCCTATGCCCTGGTGGGCCATCGCCGGGGAGGGCCTGCCAAAGCGGCGGTATTGGCATCGGGGTTGACCGGTATGGTCTCCGGCTCCTCCATCGCCAATGTTGTCACCACCGGCACCTTCACTATCCCGCTGATGAAGAAGATCGGTTTCTCTTCAGAGAAGTCCGGCGCGATTGAAGTGGCGGCTTCGACCAATGGTCAGATCATGCCGCCGGTGATGGGGGCGGCGGCGTTCCTGATGGTGGAGTATCTCAACCTCTCCTATCTGCAGGTGATCAAACACGCCTTTCTGCCCGCACTGCTGAGTTACATTGCACTGCTCTATCTGGTGCACCTGGAGGCAGTCAAGGCGGGTATGCCTGCGGCACATCGCAGCCATGTGGCCACGCTCTGGTCCCGCCTGCTCCGATGGGGATTGACCCTCTCAGGGGTGGCGCTGTTTTTTCTGCTCGCTTATTGGCTGGTGGGGTTGGTCGATCAATTGCTGGGGGAGTACAGCTTCTGGGGAAATGCACTGTTGATCCTGGTGCTCTACGGATTGCTGATCTACGGTGAGGTCCGATATGGATTGCGCCAGCAGGATGAGAATATCCTGGAAGGACTGACCCCGGGCCAGGCCCTGTTGGGTGGGCTGCATTTTCTGTTGCCCATTTTGGTTCTGGTCTGGTGTCTGATGCTGTTGCGCCTCTCTCCGGCCACTTCGGTCTTCTATGCGATCTGTCTGATGATGGTGATACAGCTGACTCAGCAAGCATTGCGGGCCCTCTATAGCGGGAATCGTTTGACTGAAGGGTTCGTCAATGGCTTCAGATCCCTGGTTACCGGTCTGGAGAATGGCGCCAGAAACATGATCGGCATCGGTGTCGCCACCGCCACCGCCGGTATCGTGGTGGGGACCGTCAGCCTGACCGGTATTGGTCAGGTGCTGGGAGAGTTGGTGGAGGTGCTCTCCATGGGGTCCGTGGTGCTGATGCTGCTGCTCACCGCCCTGATCTGTATGATCCTGGGAATGGGCCTGCCGACCACAGCGAACTACATCGTGGTATCGACCCTGATGGCCCCGGTGATCGTTCAGCTTTCCGCTTCCCATGGACTCGATATTCCACTGGTTGCGGTGCATATGTTTGTCTTCTATTTCGGCATCCTGGCCGATGACACCCCACCGGTAGGTCTGGCGGCCTATGCCGCTGCCGGCATCTCCGGCGGCGATCCGATCCAAACCGGTCTGCGTTCATTTTTTTACGATATCCGTACCGCCATTCTGCCGTTTATGTTTATCTTCAATACGGAACTGTTGATGATCGGTGTCTCCGGTGTGGGGGATTTTCTGTTGATCGCACTGCAGGGTCTTGCGGCGATGCTGCTGTTTGTCTCCGCAACCCAGGGTTGGCTGATCGTTCGCAGCCGTTTATGGGAGAGTGCTGCACTGCTGCTGGTGGTGTTCTCCCTGTTTCGCCCCGACTTCTGGCAGCAACAGATGTTTCCGTCCATGGCGTGGCAGCCGCCACAGCAGATGGATGCTTATCTTGCTAAGCTCCAGTCTGGCGACAAGCTGCGCGTGCAAGTTGAGGTGGAGAACGAGCGTGGTGAGTTCATACAGAAGGATGTGCTGCTGCAGGCGCCGACGGTGGAGGGTGAGCTCACCCTGGCGTCGTTTGGCTTGTTGACCGAAGCGGATAGTGAAGGGCTGAGAGTGGTCGATGTGGTGTTTATGAGCGCGGCGGAAGGGGCCGGACTGGAAGCGGGTTTTACCCACCGGGTCCACGGCTACTATCTGCCTCAACAGCAACCGGATAAAAACTGGTTTCTGCTACTGCCGCTGCCACTGTTGGCCTTGATTTTGTTTGTGCAGCAGCGGCGCAGAGAGAAATAACCGATTCCAGTTGAGATCCGGGCTTGTTCAGCGGTTTGATGAGTTGTGAGCCCTGTGTTGATCCAGACGCACGATAACGATGGTTGAACTATAACGATGACTTTCAGCTTCTATTGGCACGATTATGAGACCTGGGGTGCGGATCCCCGTCGCGACAGGGCTTCCCAGTTTGCCGGTGTGCGCACCGATGAGGAGCTCAATCCTGTGGGTGAGCCGCTGGTCGTCTACTGTAAACCCAGTGATGACATGCTGCCCCAGCCGGTTGCCTGCATGATCACCGGAATAACCCCTCAGTACGCCCAACAGCATGGTCTGGTGGAGGCGGAGTTCATTCGCGCCATCCATCAACAGTTGGCAGTGCCGGGAACCTGTGGTGTGGGCTACAACAGTCTGCGTTTCGATGATGAAGTCACCCGCAATACTCTCTATCGAAATCTCTACGACCCCTATGCCCGAGAATGGCAGAACGGTTCATCCCGCTGGGATATCATCGATATGGTCCGACTGACCCACGCGCTGCGGCCTGAGGGGATCGAGTGGCCGAAAAACGACCAGGGGGTGACCAGCTTTCGGCTGGAGGCGTTGAGTGTGGCGAACGGTATAGAGCACGCCGCTGCTCATGATGCCCTGTCGGATGTCTACGCCACCATCGGCATGGCCAAACTGGTCAAACAGCGCCATCCGAAGCTGTATGACTATCTGTTCAACAGCCGTGCCAAGCAGGTGGTTGCTTCACGTCTGAATCTGCAGCAGCGTGAGGCGGTGCTGCATGTATCCGCCATGTATCCGGCAGCTCAGGGATGTATCGCCATGGTGATGCCGTTGATCAAACATCCGGCGAATCCAAACGGGGTTGTGGTTTACGATTTACGGTACGATCCGGATCCACTGTTCTCACTGGATGTGGAGACGCTGCATCAACGTCTGTTCACACCCAAGGATCAACTCCCGGAAGAGGTGGAGCGGTTGCCGATCAAGACGATACACATCAATAAATGTCCGGTGGTGGTGCCGATGAACACCCTGGATCCGCAATCTGCGGAGCGTTGGCAGATCGATCTCGGTCAGGGAGAGCGGCATCGGGCGGCACTGCTGAAGGCGGACCGGTTCATAGCAGACATCGAACAGGTTCATCGGCAGCGTGAGTTCGAGCCGGTAAGCGATCCCGATCTGGCGATCTACTCCGGAGGATTCTTTTCAAGCAGTGATCGGCAGAGGATGAATCAGATCGTCGAGTCGGAGCCTGAGACCCTGTCCGATTTTCCGCCGGTGTTCGATGATCCAAGACTGGTGGAAATGCTGTTCCGTTACCGTGCCAGAAACTGGCCGGACACCCTTAGTCAGGAGGAGCGGCAGCGCTGGGAGGAGTATCGCAGTGAACGCCTGCTGATGGAGGATGGGGGAGGCAGCATCAACCTGGATCTCTACCTGCAGACCCTGGATCAGCTGGAGGCCGATCCAGAGCTGAGTGAACAGAAGCGTGCGTTGATTGCCGACCTGCTGGCCTGGGCCGAGCAGGTGGCGCCGCTATAGCTGATAAAGACCAATCACCGCCAGTATTAAATCTGCACGGTTGATTTCATTCATCATCAATCCGGCGTTGACCGGGTTAATCGTCTGAGGTTGCCTGGTTGGGTTGTGGGACTACTCTTCTGACCACTTCTGCAAGGCATCGATAATGCCTTTCGCCTGATCCTTGCTGGAGATGTTGAATTTACTCTTCTGCATGTATTCACCATTGCGCTTCTGATAGCGTCGAATGGTGTACTTGTCGGCACCGTATTGCTGCTTGGCGCGATCCCAATCCTGAAAACGGAAAATGATTGTGGTCCAGGCCCCTTTGGAGAGAACAACCTTGTCCAGTTCTTTGACCACATCGATGCCGTCTTCCGTATAGTTGACTGTCAGCTCGTCAGGTGTAGATGCCATAGTGTTAAGGTAATCCCATAGGTTGATAAAACGGTGTTAACGATCTTCGGAAGCGCCGAATTGTATCAGCATCCGGATGATATCCTGATTGCCTTTCTGTTTGGCCAGACCCAGTGGGGTCAGGCCCTGCTGGTTGGCAATATCCAGGCTGGCGCCACGATTGATCAGGTACTTTGCCGAGACCCGTTGATCATTGAGTATCGCAGAGTGGAGCGGAGTATTGCCTTTCTCGTCCTGGTTGTCGAGTTTTGCCCCCTGTTTGATGAGAAAACCGACCACATCCCGGTCGGCACTGCCTAGGGCTGCAGTCTCACGCAGGGCGCTGTTTGGCTCGATTTTCGCTCCCTTCTCAACCAGATATTCGGCAATGATCGGATTGCGTGCGATCAGGGCCTTGAGCAGTGGCGTGTGCCCCTGGGGATCGACCGCTTCCAGGTCGGCCTGATTTTTAACCAGGATCCTACTCATCACCAGGCTGCCTTTCTGGGCCGCCACATGGAGTGGTGTCAAACCACTGGTATCCGCTTTGTTGACGTCGGCGCCCCAGTGCAGATTACGCTCCAGCTGGTCGATGTCACCGATCTGTACCGCACGGGAGAGGGTGATGGTCGGTTCCGCCTGCTTGCTGCAGGCCGATAAGACGAGGAAACACAGGCTTATTGTGATTGCGATTCGATATAACATAGGGGGATAGTAAATCCATCACCACTCAGGCTGCAAGGGTCACTTGGATATAGGTCGTTTGAGGAGCTTCTGTTGCTGTCAGGGTTGATACCAGCAGATGTTTATAAACATGGATTAATGTTCATGAAAGCCATTGGGTGCTTGCTATGCTTCATCAGCTTACCGGTTTGCCTCGTCCAACCTGTACTCTGTCTATTTATTCCTTTAGGATGCGGACAGTCTGATATTGTTCCGTAGTCGGAATTTTCACTGAACACACGAATATTGTGTGAATCGCTATCTCTAACACTAGAAGACTCCCGATCGTGATAAGTAAAATACTCCTGACATTGGCTGTAATCGGCGTGGCTTGGCTGGTCATTCGTCATCGCCAACAGTCCCTCAATGAGCCCGCACGAATTACCCGGCCGGTTGCCAAAGAGAAAACCTCAAACCGATCGATCAAGTGGCTCAGTTACGGTCTGTTGGCGCTGATGATTTCGTCCAGCCTGATCTATCTGGGTTGGCAGGTGGAGCAGGGGTATCGTCTGGTCACGGTACGGGTCGTGGATGCCCAGACAGGCCGCAGTGTCAGCTATATCGCAAGAAGAATGGATGTGGATGATCGCCACTTCGTCACCCAGGATGGTCGGGAGATCATTGTGGCCGACGGTGAGCGTATCGAGCTCTCTGCTTACAATCCACAACAGCTCCCCTGACCCGAATGGCGCTTACTTAAGCACTAAAACTCATGGCATCTGGTTTTATCAAAGGGTTTTGGTGGGGCATGGCCCCACCCTACTGTTGAATTCATGGTGTAGGGTGGGGCCATGCCCCACCAAATAACGCTTAAGCAAGTGTCATCCTCCCCTAACCCCATCTTTATACAGCTCCAGGATTTTACTTCTCTGCCGATATAACCGGTTAACAGTGTGATCAACCCGGTGGTGGGCTCATCCTGCGTCATGTCATTTGCGCAAAAAATCATCAAGTATTGTTACACCCTCGAGGGTTCCACCCGCTATAAGGGGTTGAAGGGTGCAGTCTACAATCTGCTGCAGAATCCCCGCGCGCCGATCCGTCCCTACTTTGATATCTTCATGATCCTGCTGGTGCTGCTCAGCGTCTGGCTGCTGATCTATGAAGTGAAACACGATCTCGGATTGTGGGGCGATCTGATCGAGGTGGGGGCGGTGACCATCTTCATCATCGAGTATCTGCTGCGTTTCTGGCTCTACAACGACAGCCATAAGGTGATCATCGAACGCTACGAGCGGGCCGAGTTCATCAATGAGACGTTTCGTCTCGGGCCGGCCCTCTCCAGTGCAATAGTCGGTAAGCTCAGATATATGATCCAGCCCCTGGCGATCATCGATCTGCTGGCGATCATTCCGAGCTATCGCCCGTTAAGGTTTTTGCGTATTTTTCTGCTCTTCAGACTGTTCAAGCTGTTCCGTTATACCCGCAGCATCAGTGAATTCGTCAAGGTGCTGTCTGAAAAACGCATTGAGCTGGTCACCCTGTTCATCTTCATGGCGTTTATCACCTTTACCGCGGCCACCGCGATCTTTTTCTTCGAGGCGGAACATGACGAGGGACAGATCGACGGCTTTTTCGACAGCATCTATTGGGCCCTGGTAACCATGTCGACAGTCGGTTATGGGGATATTACCCCTCAGACCACTGAGGGCCGGGTGATCAGCCTGGTGTTGATCATCGCCGGATTGGGTGTGATCTCGTTCTTCACCTCGATCATCGTCTCCGCCTTCGGTGAGAAGATCCATGAGATACGCGCCCACCGGGTTTTTTCCGAGGTGGAGCGTAAGCAGGTCGATACTCTGGTCTGCGGTTTTGGTCGGGTCGGACAGGTGGTGGCGGACCGGCTCTCCGAGGATAAGCGCTCGTTTGTGGTGGTGGATCCTCTCGAAGAGAACATCAGGCTGGCGAAACAGCGCGGTTATCTGGCAGTGATGGGCAACGGGGAGGATAACTCGCTGTTGGTGAGTATGGGGATAGAGACCCGCATCAACCGGCTGCTCTGTTTGACCGGTGACGATGTGGTGAATGTCTACATCACTCTGATTGCACGGCAGATGAATCCCGATATTGAGATCATCTCGCGGGCCAATCACCGGGAGAATGTCAACAAGCTGCATCGGGCCGGGGCAAGCCACTGTGTGGCACCCTATGAGGTATTCGGCCTGATCGCTGCCGAGTATGCGGGTCAACCGGTGGCCTTTGAAGCGGTTTACGGCCTGCTCACCCGACAGACCAGTGAAGGTATCGAAGCGGTGCGCATCAAACGCGACAGCTCTCTGGTCGGCAAACAGATGGGAGAGATCGATTTTCTCGCCCGGAAACTGATCCCCTTCGGTATCATCAGGGATGGCTGCTGCGACTCAGAGATCGATAACAGCTGCTTCAACCTGAATGAACGCTGTTTCTACTTCAATCCGGGCGAGGGATTCACGCTGCAGGCAAACGACCTGCTGGTACTGATTGGTCATGAATACAGTGTCATCCATCTGCGTGACTGTCTGGAACGGGGGGAGCTCTAGTGGCACGGCAGGATACCTTGATTTTCGGTTGTGGCGCCCTGGGTCATGAGGTGGCCATGCAGTTGTCTGAGCGTGGCATCCAGGTCTATCTCTACAGCAACAACCTTGATGAGGTAGGGGGGCTGCTGGCAAAGGGGCTTCAGGCTGCGGTAATCGACTACACCGATGATGAAAAACTGCTGGGGATTGGTATAGGAAAATGGGTAAAGACGATTTTTTGTCTCTTTTCTGAAGAACCGAAAAACCTCTTCTTGACCCTCTCGGCCCGGGCTCTGGATCCGGATCTGAAGATTGTCTGTGTCGCGGAATCGATTGAATCCAGTGAGCGGCTGCTGGCCGCCGGAGCCACCAAAGTCATCGATCCCTATGAGATCAGCGGTCAGCGGGTGCATGAGATGATTGCCCGTCCCTATCTGGTGGAGATGCTTGAAAACACGGTTTTCGGCAAGCACATCGATATTGCCGAAATTGAGATCCCGGATTCATCGGTGCTGGCCGGTATGGCGTTGAGTGATCTCGAGCTGAATAAAAAATATGATCTGATCGTGCTCGGGGTGGTGGATCTTGAAATGGGCAACCAGCTGATCTTCACAAACAGTGGCGTTGACCACCGTCTTGATGCCGGGGATATCCTGGTGGTGATCGGCGGCAAGCAGGAGATCGAACGACTCAAGCAGGGAGTCTTGGCAGCATCCGGGGAACCCTGAAGGGGGAAAAACCATCCAACGGGATTAGATGCGCCAGTTACCTGCCGGTCCGGTTAGTCGAACAGCAGGCTGCGGGTTACTGCTGGCTCAGCTATGCCGGTACGCTCTCCAACAGATTGGCCAAAGGTTTGGAAACCTGAGCCATCTGTGCCTGAGCTGCCGACTCAGGGGAGTTGGAGATCTGCTGCAACAGGGAATCCAGCATCGAGCGTGCCTGTTGTGGGGTGCTGATCGGATCGGTCTGACCGCTGCGGGTGGTCTCCATCTGGTAGAGATGACGGGCGTTATCCACATCCAGTGTCGGGCGCTCTTCAACCGCTGCCTGGGTCTGCTCTACAGCGCTGCCTTTAGGCTGCTCGGTGTTACCGCTGGCCTGGGACTGGCCCGACTTATCGGTTGTGGTTTGCACGGTTTTGTCGCTGTTGACAGGATTTATCATGGTTTTGAACCTCTAGAGACAAAAAATTGACGCTCTATGCTGCGATTTAATAGGTTATGCACTATTCTGCGAGAAACGTGCCAACAGTGTTTTGCCGAGTATAGCCAATGAGTGGTGTTGAAATCCGTCGATGGGTGATTCTGAGAATAGAAGCCCTATTTCTGCTGTTGTGGGGATTCACGACTCTATCTGCTGCAGCCAGCCAGCCGCTATTGGGGGAGCAACTGGAGTACACGCTCAAATTCCGAGGCCTGATTACCGGCTATGTGGAGCTGGATATCGCCAAAATGACCCTCGATGTGGAAGAGAGCATGGGGCAGGTGCTGACGATGCCTGCCTACATCACCAATCTACATCTGACCACGGCGCCTTATTCGAAAGCGGAGCTGCTCTATCCGGTGCGGCTCAGTTACCGAAGCTGGCTGGATGCCCGGGAACTGCACCCCTTGATCGCCTTCAAGACACTGAAATTTCGTAAGGAGAGGGAAGAGTTCTTCTGGTTCGACCGGAAGACGGGGTATGCCCATCACTATCAGACCGGGGAGCAAGCCGAAGAGAATTCTCCGTCACCGCCTCCCAGTCTGCAACCTGTGGCGGCACTGAGCAATGATCGATGGTCGGCCCTGAGTCAGACCAAGGCACTGGAGATGAATGGCTCCCAGGCGCTGGACTATATGGGATTGATACATCGTCTGCGTAGCATGCCGATCGAGAGTGGCAGACCGATCGAATTCTCCACCTTCAACGGCAAGGAGATTGAGTGGTTTCGCATTGACGTGAGCCGGGAGCGCTTGACCCGCGCCGGTTGGGACAGGCCGTCGTTCAGGCTGAAACTGCGAGAGATCGATCCGGAGAATGGGGAGCTGGGTGAGTCGGTACACATCTGGATGAGTGACGATGATCAGCGGTTGTTGCTGCGCTTCTATGCGGAGCGCACCTTTGGCGCCATGGAGGGGATCCTCGAGACAGGCCGACCGATCGATCGGCAACAGAAGGAGGGGCTTTCAGAAGCGACCCAGTCCTCCTTGGAGACCTACCTCGATTTCTGATACAGAGGAGTCTGCTCTGGATTCTCTCTCAGGGAGGCCTTGTGTAGACTTCCCTCAGTCGTCCGATAACTTGAATTTTGCCTTTTCCCCGGTCGGCTTTTGCTCAGCCCCTTCAACAATCTTCAAATGATCAAGATTTGGGATGGCGGCGGGTTCAGCCTCCTCCTGGCAATCCTCCAGCGTGCCCTGTTTGGCCGGTGAGAGGGAGAGGGAGCCGGTATCGATGTTGGGTGTTGGCGGTGGGCGCTGCTCTTCCAGATCGTGTTCCGAGGTATCAAAATCGAGCGCGGAAGTATCGATGTGCAGTGGCTCGGGCTCCTTTGTCTGATCCAGTTTTGACTCCTCTTTGGAGAATTCCAGATTGCTGATGTCAGGGATCACCTGGGGTGTCACCTCGGTTGTGCAGTCCGATAGATCGAAGCCATCTTTTGACAGTGAGAAGTCCGGCGCCACGATCTCCTGATGGGGTGGCTCCGGTGGCGGCTCCATGGGGCCATCCGCCAGGGTTAGGGTTTCAACCGGCTTGACCGGCTGAGCAGCCTGGGGAGGCAGTGCCTGTTCAGGGCGTTCCGCTGGTGGTGGTTTGGGTGTAGGTGGGGGTTCTCCGGCGGGTACAATATCCACAAGTCCACCGGCGTCACGAAAGGCCACCCGATATTTGATGGCCCGGTCCATATCGATACCCCGTTTGATCGGGATGGGTTTGCCGCTGAACAGACGCTCCAGACGCTCACCCTCCAGTTTGAACATGGCGCCGACTTTTCGTTTTACCTTTTCAGGGTCACTGTCTTTGATCAGTGCACCGGAAAAATAGACGTCGTAGTTCTCAATGTTCAAAAGCTGTCTCCTTGAGCGGGCTTGTATCGTCGTCAATCAGTATGAGACACCACACTAAAACCTATCTTGAATATTATAATCGTCTCCACCCCTGGGATTCTTTAGAAATGGGATTCTCAACATACCACTCAATTTAGTGGTCTGCTGCGGATCCTGCAGGGAGTTGACGCCGATCTGCATGTCGATCTGGCCGAGTGTCGGTGCCGCCTTGTAGGTGCCCATCAAACGGTCCCAGATCGATAGATTGAAGCCGAAGTTGCTGTTGGTCTCAGCTGGAATGACCGAGTGGTGTACCCGATGCATATCCGGTGTTACCACCAACCAGCGCAATAGCCGGTCGAGCGGCTTTGGCAGGGAGACATTGCCATGGTTGAACATCGCCATGCCGTTGAGTACCACCTCGAAGATCAGAACCGCGATGACCGGTGGGCCGAGCGCGGCAATGGTGGCGATTTTGATCAGCATGGAGAGTAGGATCTCGATCGGATGGAAGCGGGCGCCGGTAGTCAGGTCGTAGTCCGGATCGGCGTGGTGCACTCGATGCAGGCGCCACAATGCGGGGACTGCATGAACCATCACATGCTGCAGATAGATAACCATATCCATCAATGCCACGGCGATGATCACACTGAGCCAGAAGGGCAGTTGTATCTCGTTGAGCAGCCCCCAACCCTCCGCTTCGGCGAATGCGGCAAACCCCACGGCGGCAGCGGGAAACAGCAATCGCAACAGCAGGGTATTGAGCAGGGTGATACCCAGGTTGGCGAACCAACGCTGACCTCTGGTGAAGCGTTGCTGGCGACAGGGCTGTACCAGTTCCCAGCCCGCCATCACGGCAAAAATAGAGAAAAATGCCGTCAGGCGGATGGTTAGTTCATAGTCGAGAATAAAGTCTGTCATGAAGGATCCGTTCTCCTCAAGCTGGTGTCACTCGATTAATCTCGTGCTTATGTTACTCCATCTGAACCGACACGATTAAGTGTTAGGGCCTATCATGGAAAGAGATTGCCAGATTCGTTTGTGCCATATCTGAAGTTTAGACATCCGCTGCCTGTAAGCAGAGACAGCAATCACCATTTTGTCAGAGTCTTCCGGGTCAGGCATTTCCCTTGTTACGCATTCCTATACCCTGATGGGCGGCAAAATCGAGCATCCGCTGGATCGGTATGACCGCCTGTTCACGTACCCCCGCATCGATCTCGATCTGATTGGCGCCAGACTCAAGCACCTGATTGAGATTCTGCAGCGCATTCATCCCCATCCAGGGACAGTGGGCGCAGCTGACACAGGTGGCTCCTTCACCGGCGGTCGGCGCCTCGATCAGGGTCTTCTCCGGGGCCATCTGCTGCATCTTGTAGAAGATGCCTCCATCGGTGGCGACGATGAACTCCTTGTTTTCCATATTGGCAACCGCTTTGATCAATGCGGTGGTGGAGCCGATGACATCGGCCTGCTGGATGACATTTTCCGGTGATTCCGGGTGGACCAGTACGGCTGCATCCGGATGCAGACGGCGAATTCTTTCAAGGGCCACGGCTTTGAACTCCTCATGCACCACACAGGAGCCTGGCCACATCAGCATATCCGCACCGGTGACACGCTGCACATAGCTGCCCAGATGGCGATCGGGTCCCCACAGAATCTTCTCACCTTTGGCGGCAAGATGTTCGACGATGGGTAGAGCGATACCGGAGGTGACCACCCAGTCTGAGCGGGCTTTCACCTCGGCACTGGTGTTGGCGTAGACCACCACCGTATGGTCAGGGTGGGCATCACAGAAATCACTGAACAGATCGGCGGGGCAGCCCTCGTCGAGTGAGCAGGTGGCATTCAGGTCAGGCATGATGACCCGTTTCTCCGGGTTGAGAATTTTTGAGGTTTCGCCCATGAAACGAACCCCGCAAACCACCAGGGTCTCCGCCTCCTGCTGAGTGCCGAATCTGGCCATCTCCAGGGAGTCCGCCACGCAACCGCCGGTCTCTTCCGCCAGGGCCTGTAGCTCCGGATCGGTATAGTAGTGGGCAACGACCACCGCCTTCTGCTGGTGTAATTGGTCACGGATCTGCTCTTTCAGCTGCAGCTTCTCCTGCTCCGAAAGCGTCGGCCATTGGGGGTGTTCAGGGACTTTAATCTCGGGCAGTTTCAAAGATTCGATGTTCATGAATGTCTCGTTGACTATTTAATGATCTCAACCTGTCTTGGGTTGAGGACCTGGTAGGTTTTTGCAGGACGATGATTACCGTGCCTGGCAGTTTCACCGGTCTCGCGAATGATGTTACGGGCCAGTATCGCTTTGCGGAAATTTCGTTTATCCAAAGCTTCGTTGAGCAGTACTTCATAGACCGATTGCAACTGACTCAGGGTAAAGGTCTCGGGTAGCATCTGAAAGGCGATGGTGCTGTAGCCCAGTTTGGCGATTAGCCGTTGCCTGGCCAGGTTGATAATCTGAGCATGGTCGAAAGCCAGCTCCGGCAACTCATTGATCGGGAACCAGGCCGCCTCCGCGGCATCGCTCGAAGCTCTGGGGCAGAGATGATCCGATGGGCTCAAGGCAAAATAGGTGACACTGATCACCCGCTCACGTGGATCTCTTTGCGGTGCACCGAAGGTGCCGAGCTGTTCAAGATAGATGCCTTCGATCCCGGTCTCCTCCTGCAGTTCTCTTTTGGCACAGGATTCCAGATCTTCCGAGATGTCGAGAAAGCCTCCCGGTAGTGCCCACATGCTCTGAAAAGGGGGGTTTTTGCGCTCAATGAGAAGGACAGACAGGGTATCCATCTGGATCGTGAACAGCACCACATCGGTGGTCACAGCGGGGTGAGGATAGGGATAAATGTAACGCTGTGGATTCATCTGGGAGTTGGTCAATCGATGGGGGGCGCGTCTAACGCCCGCCAGCTAAACAGGTTGGTGCCATGATTAAGGCCATACTACACCGGTTAGTGTAGTAAGTACACCATCGGTTAATGTTTAATCCTTACTTAAATGGGGGGTTAAAGATCAGTGTGTCAATGCCGCTAAGGGTGTAAGGAAGAAATACCACTTATCCCTGATCCAAATATAACGATGCAAACGGCCATACAAGCGAAAGAGCAGGTGCTCAAACTGCAGCATCTACCCCCACTTTCAACCACCGCAACCCGACTGCTTGCGCTGTTGAGCGAAGAGGATCTGTCACTTCACAAGCTGGCTGAGGCGATCGATCAGGATCCTGGATTGAGTGCACGGATTCTGGGAATGGCCAACTCCGCCTACTTTGGGCAGCAGAATCCCGTGCTCAAGGTTGAGGATGCAATCATTCGTGTATTGGGCCTGAATATGGTGAAAAGCCTGGCCTTCAGTATTGCAGTCAGCGGTGCTTTCGATATTTCAAACTGCCATCAGTTCGATATCAAACAGTATTGGCTTGAATCCCTCTCCACTGCGATTCTGGCCCGGCATCTCAGTGTTCGCAGCACCACCTCAGAGCCGCCGGACCCGGATGCGGTCTATCTGGCCGGATTGTTGATGAAAATCGGTGTCCTGGTTCTGGTGCATCTGTTTCCTGAAGATTATGACAAGGTGCTTGTGCAGAAACGCCAGCAGGGAAGCGATGCGGATATCCTGATGCTGGAAACAGAGATGCTCGGTATCAATCACCGGCAGGCCGGGGCCTGGCTTGCGGATCGATGGCACCTGCCGGAGCTTGTGGTATCAGCCATTGCACAAGCCAATGAGCCTGGTGATTGCCAGCATACCAAAGAGGTAACTCTGGTTGGTGCGGTTTCCTGCTGGCTATCAGAGACTGAACAGGAGCAGCAACCGGTTATGGATTGCGCATCGGAGCTTTCGGACTGTTGTGGTTTGTCGGCTGAAACCATCGCGGTGGTGAAGAGCGGTTTTATCGACGAAGAAGAGGAGATAAAGGTCATTGCCAATATGTTGGCGAGTTGACAGGAGTGTCCCATGGATCTTTCGTTTAACCAGACATCGATGGACTTAAGAGAACGTTTTTTCAATCTACTCGACTCCCTGTCCGCGCTTCGGGCGCTCTCTCAAATCAATCTTGAGCGGGTTACCGAAGCGGAACTGTTGGCCAAAGCGTTGGATGAACTGGTTCGCTATCAGAATGTTGATCACTGCTCTGTATTTCGTATGGACGCGGGTGTATTGCGATGTGTGTCAGGCCGCAGCATGGCGGAGTCCCATGCGGAGATTACCGGCACGCCGAGCTCAAGAACCGTGGCGGATAGTATGGCGTTCAAACCGGGGGAAGGTATCGTGGGTATTGCCTACGCCTCCGGGCAACTGCAGTACTGTCGGGATTGCAGTCAGAGCAGTGAATTCAAAGCTCACGACTCGACTGTCTCCGATATGCCCGGGTCGTTGATCAGTGCGCCGATAAAAATGGGCGATAAGGTCCTTGGTGTACTCAATGCCTCACACCCCATGGCGGAGTATTTCGAGCCCTGGCAACAGCATACCTTGAGTCTTTTCAGCAGTTGCCTGGGTCAGATTCTCTACAATCATCAGATGCTTCATGAGTTGGAAATTCTGATCGATCAACGAACCGAGGAACTGGGTAAATCCCTCGAAGAGGCAAATCGTTTGCGCAAACGCTATGAACAGCTCTCGATGGTGGATGAGCTGACCGGTTTGCACAATCGTCGCTTCTTCTTCAATGAGGCGGAGGCCCATCTCTCCCGTGCGATCCGCTCCAAACAGCCTTGCAGCCTGATGCTGGTCGATGTCGACCATTTCAAGCGGGTTAACGATCAATGGGGCCACCTGGCAGGAGATCAGGTCCTGGCTGCGATATCCCGGATATTGATGGACGAAGCACGAGGTGGTGATCTGGTGGCCCGTGTCGGAGGGGAAGAGTTTGTGATCCTGTTGCCTGAGGCCGGAATCGAAGGTGCTGATCTGATGGCGCAACGGATACAAGAGCGGTTGACCAACATCAACATGGGCAACAGCCATCCCGGTATCAAACTGACGGTCAGTATCGGCATCACGGAATTGGCTAAAAAACCCGATCAGACACTGACCCCGAGTCAACTGGTCGATCAACTCTACTCACAGGCCGATCAGGCGATGTACGAGTGCAAGCGGGACGGTCGCAACCGGCGCACGCGCTATAAAGGGCCGGTTGAAGATTGAGCCTGGTTTCTAAAACCTAAAGCCGCAAGTACACACCAATCACCACACAGGTAGCGCAATACTATTGCTGTTGAACTGCACTGGAGAGGGAGCCGAATATGATCCCCTCGCTGGTGTCGTAGTGACTCTCGGTCGGCCCCAGGAAGAGAATCCAGGTTGCGCCCTTATCGGTTCCGCCATTGTCATCAAAGGGGGCGCCAACCGCCAGATCCTGATGGTCATCCTCATTCAGGTCGCCGATAGCGGCCAATGAACTGCCAAACTGATCGTTGTCATTCAGGCTGCCGTCAAAATCCCCTTCTGTATCGGATATCTTGGAGGCGGAGATGATTTCACCATCTCCTTGCATGAACAGAATCCAGGTGGCGCCCCGGTTGCTGCCGCCATTGTCACTCCCTGGCGCGCCGACCATCAGATCATCGTTGCCGTCGTCGTTGAGGTCGCCAAGATTGGCCAGGGCGCTGCCGAAGCGGTCTCCATCACTGAGCTGATCCTCCAGCCCGCCCCGGTTATGTGAAATTCGCTTCAGGCCATCCACCGTGCCGTCGCTGTTCAGGAACAGCACCCACACCGCACCGCGATCACTCCCCCCATCGTCATCTCCGCTGGTGCCCACGGCAATATCGACCACTCCGTCATCATCCAGGTCGCCGACGGCGGTTACCGAGCTGCCAAACCGGTCTCCATCGTTAGGTTTACGCTCCAGGTCGCCTTTCTCGGAAGAGATTTTTTGCCGCGCACTGACCGTGCCGTCACTGTTCATGAAGAGAATCCAGACGGCACCCCGATCGGTACCCCCATCATCATCGTTGGGCATGCCAACCGCCAGGTCGGTAATGCCATCGTTGTTGAGGTCGCCGATATTCGCCACCGCATGACCGAACTGGTCATCCGCATCGAGGTTTTCATTCAACTCACCGGACTCTTCAGAGATCTTCTGGTAAGACTCCACCGTTCCGTCGTCCTTGAGAAACAGGACCCAGAGCGCCCCATGATCGGTGCCGCCATCATCATCCATCGGCGCACTGACCACGATATCCCTGAAACCATCGCCATTCAGGTCATCCAGCGGGGCGAGGGCGCTGCCGAACAGATCCCCGTCATCCAGGTCACCGTCGAAGGATCCCTTGCTGTCTGAGATTTTCTGCTGGGTGTCGACCTGACCATCGTCATCCAGGAAGAGCACCCAGACGGCCCCCCGGTTCTCGCCGTTGTCATCATCGTAAGGGGAGCCAACGGCCAGGTCGATGACACCGTCTCCCTCAAGGTCGCCGATATTGGCCAGTGCCGCGCCAAACTGATCTCCGTCATCCAGGTCACCGGAGAACTGACCGCGGCTGTCTGAGATCTTCTGATCCTCATCGACCTCTTTGGTATAGGTCTCTTCGCAACCGCTGATGAGCAGACTTAAAAGAATGCTCAATGCGATCAACGCAGACAGTTGATTGGGTTTCATATCGATCAAGACCTTCTCAGTTCCATTGTGATGCTACTCATTGACTCTATTATGGCCTGACTGGTTCGTATTCAAAGCGTGGATCTGTGTTTTTGTTCACGATTGATCCAAATGAACGGAATAATCCCTATTCTCTGTCTGTGTGTCTGCTCAACAGGCCATGATTAAAGCAACCTTCGGTCTATCCATGGTTTACCCTGTCTTCAGTGATGGGGTCTAATAACCGCTCAATCGTTTCTTCTGATCGCAATGATTGTTTTCTGGCGTTGCTCTCTTTGATGACTTGAGGCTGCCCCATGAGGCAGTCTCAAGTCACCTTGGCTGAGAGGGTGTCAGCTGCTGACCACTGGGGATTCATCAGCGGTTTCCGTTGCTGCGGGAGCCGTGGCCGGGGGTTCCGCGGCAAGCAGTTTCTCGCTGCCTGAAGGATTGGTGAATTGATCGTTCAGGGTCTGGATGTAGGTGTCGGTGGATTGCACCACATCGGTCAGCTGTCTACGCGATTTACGGCCCCAGCCGGCCGGTTTTTTCCTGAAGATGGAGCGCCAGGGTTTGGTGCTGCGAATGAATGAGCCGACCGGATTACTCTTCAGGCCCATCTCTTTGGCTTTTCTCCGCAGTCCTTTCAACAGTGTGCGTGCGGCCAGTCCTCTCACGGTAAAATGAATCGCGGTCAGCAGGACGATGATAAGCAGCAGCACAATCCAGGGTATCAGGCTGCTGGCGTCGGCCGCCAGCCAGGGCGGCTGAAAACTGAATCCCTGCCAATATCCCGCATTGACCGAATAGATCAGCAGAGCCAGCAGTGTGATACCCATCAGAACAGCGTCCCCGATCAGGACCCGTTTGCGCCATTTTTCCAAGGTGCTGGATACCAGAGGCACACAGCGTTCTTCAATATCCCGGGCGGTCTTTTCCAGAGCACCGACAATACGATAGGCTCGCTCGATCTCCACCTCTTCCATGCGGCTGTGAATTTCGCTCAAGTCGAGGTCCCGTTTGGTTTCATATCGCTGACGCAGGGCTTCATCCTCGATCGGTACAGCGGCATCAGGATTGTAGATGGCATAGAAGCGTCCGGCGGTGAGCCCTCTCTCCCCCAGGGCCCTCTGCCAGGCGGCAATCACATCTTCCGGGTTGTTTTCCCGGGCGGTAGTGTCGATCTGATTGAGTATGTAGAGGAACTTACCGGTATCGTTGCGATTGATGGTGCGTTCGATAAGGTGGCTGAGGGTATCCTGCATCGCCCCGGGTTCCGGGTGGCGGGCATCGAAAAAGACCAGCACCAGATCGGACAGATCGATGATGTGGTCGGTAATGCGCAGGGTGGAGGTGCGTTGTGCATCCGCATCGAATCCGGGGGAGTCGATCAGAATTTTGCCCCGCAGCTTCTGGCTTGGGCAGGTCTTCAGCTGCAGATAGGCGTCGATTCTGTCGCCTTCCCCTTTGGCGACCTTTTCGATCTCGTCCGACATCTGGTAGAACGGGAATCTTGGGTCAGAATCGAGTGCCACACCTGGCAGGGCGTGGGCTGTCGCCTCTTTGCTATAGCAGATGACAGTGAACTTGTCGTCGACCGCCTGGTTGCCAGAGCGCTGAATCTTGTCACCGATATAGTGGTTGATAAAGGTCGATTTACCCGCTGAGAAGGTGCCCAGAATCGAGATCAGCGGCCACCAGGGGATTTGGGTGGCAAATGAACTGTCACCCTCCAGCAGTCCCATGCGGAAGGCTACCGAGTCGAGTACGCGAAAGCTTTGAACTGTGCTGAGGAGTATGGGATTTTCCTGTTCCAGGTGGGTTTCAAGGTGTTGAAGGCGTGCCTCTATGACCTGTCCTGCTGGATGCATATCGATTTTGCTCCTCTATGATGAATAATTTGTTGTTCGTGTTATCAGGCTCTTATCTGCCGTAGGCATTGATCCCAATCCACGCTGGCACCGATCTAAATAGTATCAGAATGAGAATGGCATCAAGAGTTCATATTCCTGTGAGCTATCTTAATGACTGTCTTCAGTGGATGCATGATTTTTTTCATCCAGGCTACGGAAACTCGCCATGGTCCTGGATACTGCTGCAAAAAATGGTCGACTTGCAGCTTACAGACCATGCCGTTGTCAGGCCATATGCTTTGATTCACGCTTGAAATCGGCCAGTTTTTACCGAAAATCGGTAAGCTTCAGCGACCTTCAGAGGTGGTTTGGGAATCCGCAGATTCATCTAATCCACTGACTGTAATTAATAATAGTGAAAAAGAGTGTTATTAAAATAGTACCATTTGATGTAATTTCAGGCCTTTGAATGTCGGGATATCTTGTTGATTTAAAATGGTATATAATGAAGTTCTAATATATTTAACTATCTGATAACCAAATGATATATAGGGCTTTCTTAGAAAATTCCTCGGTTGCATTACCCCGTCCCTTTAGGGATACTGGGAAGTTCTCAAATAGGGATAGCTTTCGTCCCTAATACAAAAAAATAAGTCAGAGAAATTTGTGGAGGTTGTAATGGCTGAATTGTTTTCGGATAGTTGGATGGGTGAGTTTGCAACGCACTGGAATGCGGAGCCGGAATTGTCCGATGCCCTGTCCCAGATCGGTTTCAACAGTATGATCGGCTATGGATTGGATGGCGATGATGCACCGAAGGGTGTTCTGACAGTCGAGAATGGCAAAGCCGTCTCTGGTGAGGCCTTCAATGGTCAGACCTTGAACTGGGATATTCGCGCATCCGAGGATCAGTGGCGCAAGTGGATGGCTAAGCCTCCCGGCATGATGGGTCTCGGTATGGCCTTTACCTCCCGTAAAATGAAATTCGTCGTCGGTGACTATTCGTCAATGATCAAAGACCCAAGAATGGCCGGACCTTTCATCAAGAGCTTTTCTGTGATGGGACGAGTCTGAGCAATCCTCATCCGGTGATTATTTCCCCTTTATACGTGTCAATACACTAGGTAGTAGCAAAATATGGGTTCACAATTCAAAGCAATGTTAATCACAGCGGGTTTGGCTGCTTCCTTGGCTGCCGGGAGTGTCCATTCCCAGCCGAATATGGCTGACAGTGCTTATTTTGTCGTGCAGCAGACACAAGGTGTACCCCATGTCTCTCTGGGAGGAACCGTGGTTCCCTACAAAGAGGTTACCCTGTCAGCACAATTGCCGGGGCGGGTAAACTACCTGGCCGGTATTGAAGGGGATACCTTTAAGGAGTCTGATCGCCTGGTTGAGCTGGATGACAGTGAATTAATGGCCAAACGGCAGGCCGCGATGGCCCAGCTGGCCAATGCGGATGCCCAATTGCGAAATGCCGGTGTACAGTACAACCGGGAGCTCTGGTCTCCTAAGTCGAAATCGGCAATGGGTGGCATGGGGATGCCCAATCTGTTCGATCAGATGTTCACCCGGCCGATGGAGGATGCCTTTGGCGACCGGGATCAGGGCGCTGAAAGGTCAGCCGATATTTACTCCTCGCGAACCAACATTCAGCAGGCACAAAACACCATCTACCGTGTACAGGCCGAAATTCGGGCCATCGATGCCAAGCTGCGGGATGCCAAGAGTCTTGCCCCGTTTCAGGGGGTGATCATGAAAAAATTCGTTGAGGTGGGAGATACCGTGCAACCCGGTCAACCCCTCCTGAAGTATGCGGATGTGGAGTACCTGCAGATCGTGGTGGATGTGCCGGGCCGGTTACGCCCCGGTTTGAATGAGGGGATGATGCTGAGGGCCGAGCTCGATGTCGGTGACCGGGAGGTTCCGGTAAGGGTGGCACAGATCTTCCCTATGGCTGATGCCCAACGACACACTGTGACGATCAAGTTTGATCTGCCTCAGGGTGTCTCTGCACCCGGTATGTACGCCAAGGTGCTGGTGCCCGATTTCAATGCGCCTGCCAGATCCAATCCAATTATTCCCAACAGTGCGATTCGCTACAATGGCAGTCTCCCCGGGGTCTACGTGGAGGGAGAGGATGGCAAACCCACGCTGCGTCTGATTCGTGTCGGTGAGAAGCTACCGGGTGGTGGTTTTACCACGGTACTCTCCGGATTGCAGGCTGGGGAGCGGATATTACGCAATCCTCCGCTGGACATCAGCACAGGCTGGACAACACCGCAGCAATAAAAAATTCCGGAAGTGCCGACAGTTAGTGATCAAGTTAATCTGGTGCTTCCGTATCCATCTTATATCTTTAGGGTAGGGCCTGAAGGCCCAACACTACAGTTTCGGGATCAAATATGAGCCAGAACGACGACAAACTCGATCAGCTCCATTCAATGGACCCCAATTATGAGGCTCATCTGGGGATAGCCGGCAGGACCGCAAGGTTCTTCATTCAGTCCCCACTCTCGCCGCTCTTCTTCCTGGCCATGATGCTGATGGGGCTGTTGGGCCTGATCATTACACCGCGTCAGGAAGATCCCCAGATCTCAGTGCCGATGGTGGATATTTTCGTCCAGTACCCTGGTGCTGCCGCGGATCAGGTGTCGGCGCTGGCGATCGAGCCGCTTGAGCGGATCATGTCCGAGATCCCCGATATCAAACATGTCTACTCCGCCTCTCAACGGGGTGGTGGCGTGGTGACCCTTGAGTTTGAAGTGGGTGAGGAGATGGGGCCCTCGCTGGTCAAGGTCAACGACAAGATCGACTCCAATATGGATTTGATTCCACCCGGGGTGATGCCTCCGCTGGTCAAGGCGAAAGGTATCGACGATGTCCCCGTGGTCACCCTGACTCTCTGGTCAAAGGACCTGGATCGGGACGGTATACCCGATGTGGACGATGGCCAACTGCGGATGTTGGGGCACGATGTTCTACAGACGCTGAAAGAGCTGCCCGATACCGGTAACGGCTTTGTGGTTGGTGGGCGCCGTGAGCAGGTGACCATCGAGGTCTTTCCTGAAAGGCTGGCGGGCTACGGTATCAGTCTGGACCAGGTAGCCAATACTATCCGCACCGCCAATGCTGAACAGATGGCAGGTGGGGTTGAGGCGGGCAGTACCCACTTCTCCGTGGTGACCGGTTCTTTTCTCAAGCATGCGGAAGATATCAATCGTCTGGTGGTAGGAACACACAACGATGTGCCCGTCTATGTGCACGATATCGCCCGGGTCAAACAGGGACCGGAAGATGCCAAGCAGCTGGTGGGCTACTACACCGGTGCCGCCAGCAGCCTGGATATCAAGGCGGATGGTGTGCCTGCGATCACCCTGGCGATTGCCAAGAAAGAGGGCTCCAACGGTGTCACCGTGGCCAACTCCATCAAGGAGCGGATCGAGCATATCAAGGGTTCTCTGATTCCTGAGAATGTGGAAGTCAGTGTCACCCGAAACTACGGTCAGACCGCGGATGACAAGGTCAGTGAACTGATCTTCAAGCTGTTTGTGGCTACCGGTTTTGTATTCCTGCTGGTTTTGGCAGCTTTCCGCGCCTTCAGACCGGCGATCGTGGTGGTGCTGGTTATTCCGGTGGTGTTGTTGATGACCATCTTCAGTGCCTGGGTGATGGGGTATACCATCGACCGGGTGAGTCTGTTCGCCCTGATCTTCTCCATCGGCATACTGGTGGATGATGCGATCGTGGTGGTGGAAAATATCTATCGGCGATGGCTGGAGGAGAACTCCACCGATATTGTCACTGCGGTGGATGCGGTGCGTGAGGTGGGTAACCCCACCATTCTGGCAACCTTCACGGTTATCGCGGCGCTGCTGCCGATGGGATTCGTCTCCGGCATGATGGGGCCCTACATGGAGCCGATCCCGGCGCTTGGTTCGGTGGCGATGCTGATCTCCCTGTTCGCTGCGTTTGTCTTTACCCCTTATCTCACCGTCTCCCACTGGTTGAGACCCTCCATGCACTACCTCAAGGTGGCAGGCGAACGAGAGCATAAGGAGGCTGAATGGCTGGAAGGTCTGTTCAAGGGCATTCTGATGCCGATGATCGAGAGCCCGCGTAAGGCGAAGATTTTCAAGCTGGTGATGTGGGGCACCTTCCTGATTACCTGCTCGTTTTTCTATTTCAAATGGGTGGCGGTGAAGATGCTGCCGCTGGATAACAAGCCGGAGTTTGCGGTGGTGGTCGATATGCCGGAGGGCACCGCACTGCCGGTAACCGCCAATCTGGCCCATCAGATGGCCGAGAAGATTCGGGTGATGCCTGAAGTGACGGCGGTACAGGTCTATGCCGGCACGGCCAGACCCTTTGATTTCAACGGCATGGTCAGGCACTACTATCTGCGTAAGGATCCCTGGCATGCGGAAGTTCAGGTGCAGCTGCTGGACAAGACGGAGCGTTCGAGAACCAGCCACGAGATTGCGGTTGAAACCCGTTCAATGCTGGCCAAGCTGACCCAGGGAACAGGCGCCAAAGTGGCTGTGGTTGAGATGCCGCCTGGTCCTCCGGTGTTACAATCCGTGGTCGCTGAAGTGCATGGACCAAGCCCGGAAGTCAGGCGCCAGGTTGCTCAGGATCTGACCAAGATCTTTGAAAAAACCGAGAGTCTGCGGGATGTGGACAACTATATGCGCGACCCCTACCAGTACTGGCGTTTTACTGTGGATACAGAAAAGTCGGTACGTCGCGGCATTTCAGTGGATACCATCAATCGTAACCTGGGTATGGCTCTGGGTGGTTCACCGCTCGGAGATGTCAAACAGCGTGCCGGTCATGAGCCGATCAATATCATGATGCAGGTGCCACTGGCTGAACGTTCCGAAATCACTCGTCTGGGTGATCTTCCGATTCAGTCCAGTAAAGGGGTGACTGTTCCACTGCGAGAGCTGGGACGTTTTGAGCAGGTCTATGAAGATCCAATCATCTACCACAAGGATCTGCGTGATGTGGAGTATGTGGTCGCTGAAGTGGGCGGCAAACTGGCTGCGCCGGTCTACGGTATGTTCCAAGTGCAGGATCTTCTCAATGGATTGGGAGAGGCTGATCCTTATGTGGCGCCGGACAATGTGCCGATCGATGCGCACTGGCTGGGCGCGCCAAAGAACGACTCCTCAACGGCAATTGAGTGGGCCGGTGAATGGACGGTAACGTTTGAGACCTTCCGTGACATGGGGGCCGCTTTTGCTGTGGCGCTGGTGCTGATCTATATCCTGGTGGTGTGGGAGTTTGGCAACTTCAGGATCCCGGCACTGATCATGGCGCCGATTCCGCTGACGCTGCTCGGTATCATTCCGGCCCATTTTCTCTTCTTCCAGGCCGGTTGGGGCGGTGAGTTCACCGCGACCTCGATGATCGGATGGATTGCATTGGCTGGTATCATTGTGCGTAACTCCATCCTGTTGGTGGACTTCTCAATTCATCAGGTTCAACAGGGTGTCTCTGTGGTCGATTCCGTGATCATGGCCTGTAAGACCAGAACCCGACCGATCATGATTACCGCGTTCGCGCTGGTGTGCGGTTCATCGGTGATCTTCTTTGATCCCATATTCCAGGGCATGGCGATCTCTCTGGCTTCCGGTGTCATGGTCTCCACCATATTGACTCTAATCGTCATTCCACTGGGCTGTATCAAAGCGAGCAAGGATATTCTGGAGGTTGCCGCGGCAACCGCGCCGGCCGGTAGCGAGCACCTGATCGCGCAACTGGAAGAGCCAGCTGAAAAGCAGATTGAGGCGGCCGCTGAGGCAGCTGTGGAGAGCGTTCAGTCTGAGCAGAAGAGTTCCATCGGTATGCTGATCTGGACTAACGTGATTGCGCTCTTCAGCCTGGTCTTCTATCTGTTCAAAGGTATCTTTCTACTGATTGGTCAGTTGTTTAAAGGACGGGCTAGAAAACCGAAACAGGCGTCATCCCCAGTAGAGAAGAAGAGTGAATTCAACAGCTCCGGGGGAAGCAACTCCGGTGGGGGAAGCAGCAGCTCGGCACCAACGGGTGGCGGTTCGACTCCAGAGGATTCTGAGCCACCTGTTGCAGCGGCACCTGCTAAACAGGAGAGAGCTCAGGTCGCAGCCGAAGCGAAGACAGCCGGCGGTGAAGCGAAAAAGCAGGATGATGTGAAATCCAAGCCGGAACCGGTTGAGCCTCCAGCTGTAGAATCTGAATCAACAAATCAGGTTGCTACTGAAGCGTCAGATACACCAGAAGCGCCAGAAGCGGTTGAGATTGAGAGCAAAGAGGTTGCTCAAACTGAGAAGAGCCCGGTCAAAACAAAACAGCAAACCACGGCCAAACCGAAAAAACGTCCATCGACCTTGAAGAAGCAGGTCGCTAAGAAAAAGGCGGGCAGTGCCGCAAAGAAAGGGAATGGTGAGAAGAAGGTCAAGGAGTCCGCAGAGCCAAAGCGCAAAACCGCTTCAAATGTTGCGAGTTTTCCGGTTCGTAAGAAGGCTGCTCGACGCGGAATTCGCCTTAAGTAGGCGGGAGACGTCTGATCATGGGCCAGCTTCAGGTCCATTGATCAAGCCGGTTTCCTGCTGAGTTGACCATAGTCTGTTGCAGCCTGATGCTGCGCCGGGCTTACTGCGGAGTATGCGGGTTTGCACATCAACATCTATCTGCTGTTGTCCTGGTTGGTCTGCCTGATGGTACCCGTACAGCTGTTTGCCGAGCGCTACGCCTATCCTGTGAATGATCCCAATTCTGTAAAAAGCCGGTCAGCCAGCGGGATCTATGGCCAGTATCAGTGGCGTCCACGGAATCAACAGCAGGAGGCTGCGCCCCTGGCAGGCAGTGATTGGAAGGGGGCGGCTGGGCGCTCGGCCCAGTCCTATCGAGACTATACCGATAGCCCCTTTGGGTTGCCTGAAGGTACCTATAAGCCAGTACCCCAACGGCATGAGATAACCCCGTACCATCAGGGCTACAGATTTCGTCCTCTCAATCCTTCAGAGCAGAAACGGATCAAGCAGCATAACCTGACCAACCGGGAGATTCGCCAACCGTCTGGGGAGCTCCGCTTCCGTCCACAGCAATCAACATCCGAAATCGGGCGGTTTGGCTACTCACAGGGCAATCAGTACCGGTTTCGTCCGGATGAGCGCCTGGATCGTGGTTTTCCCTCAGGCACAACTCCCTTCTACACCTCTGAGCCGCAACTCATGGCGCCTGAATGAGGCAGTCGACCGGTAAGTGGATTGGTAAAGTGGAAAAAAACGTTAAAACAGTTTTGCACTCGGCTATTTACCGCTAAACTGTCGAGTATTTACTTAATAAAAGAATCTGCTTGAGCGAGCAATGCTGAACAAGGCTGCTGAGTCGAGTCGACGTTGATGACAGAACGATCGCAATGCCGCCTGGAACAGAGAGAGAAACTCAAGATGATTCATACAATATCCGGTTGGGTGACACAGCCCAATCTTACAAACTGATAACAAGGAAACAGGTAACCCTGATGAAAATTGCAGCGTTTGCATTACTGCTTTCTGGTGCCTTTACCGCAACCATGATTCCCACCGCTGAACTGAAGGCTGAGGGTGGTTATGGCGCAGCGAAAACTCCATGGCAGATGCCTGCCGGCAACGGCGCCCCGGGTTTTGGACAAAACAGGCAGCAGCGGCAACCCTACTACGCCGGCAACCGGTTTCCTGCCAGACAACCCACTTATCGCTTCAGACCCCGGTCAGCTGAGAGACAACGGACAGCGCAAGGCGCTGCTCCAAACTATGCCGCCTACAATCAGATGGTGCAGCCCCATCAGAGCTATCGCTTCAGACCGATGAAGCCGGTGCAGGCCCACCGACAGGCTGCAGCTACACCGTCTTCTGTCGCCTACCGCCCGGCGAATATCACCATACCGGACCACTATGTCTATCGCCCACTGAGTCCGGTGAAAAAGGCGAAACCCAGATCCTATGCAAACAACAGCCCGTGGATCAATCCGCGAATGCCTCGATATGGGTATGGCGCTTATCAACCGAGGCCCGCAATGCAGCCGGCGTACAGGGCAGATCCCAGGATCAACAGATCATCACCGATACCACGCTATGTCTATGGCAATGGGCGTTATTCAGGACATAAATTCAGACCTGACCACAGGGGCTACGCAGCTGCGGCGCATGGCACGTATGGCAGACCGATGGTAGCGATGAATCGGATGCCAGGCTACGCCTATAACCGTTGGCCGCAACCCCTCAGATTCAGACCGGCTCCACAATTACGTATGCCGCAACCGGCTTATGCCTATCTACCTCCCAATCGATATCCGGGCATGGTCCAGCACTACCCTGCAGGGGGGGCACCATGGGGGCGCTATGCGGCACCGATGCCTCAACCAGCCTACCCAAGCTGGGCAGTGCACCCCGAGCGCCATGCCGGCACGGATCACAAACGGGTCAACTGGTATGATGGCCACTCTGATGGAGAGGGCGCCTGGTATAAACTGGCGCAGCAGCAAAACTGGCCTCAGGTCTCGCAAAACTGGACTGGACAGAATAGTGTCTACTCACAAGGCCCAAGATAGATAGTTTTGACAGTTTGACGGCAATCCATTCAGCAGCGGGTACCGGATCAGTCTAATAACGGGGCGAATCACAATAATAAAGGGGAGTGTATGATAACTGTAATCGGTAGTCTGAAAGGAGGGTCCGGCAAGAGTACGGTCACCTTCAATCTGGCTGTCTGGTTGGAAATGGCTGAGGCCGATGTCCTGGTCATTGATGCAGATCCACAGGCAACACTGAGTGATGTTTCTGAAGTCCGCAATGAAGAGGGTTTTGAGCCCTTTCTGAAGATAAAAAGCGGCTCTGCTCTGAGCCGTAAAAAACTGGCCGGCTATGATGAGGTTTTGATCGATGTGGGGGCGTCCGACATCGAGTCAATGAAGCTGGCACTGGCGTTGGCAGATCGGGTGGTGATACCGGTACCACCTTCCCAGGCCGATATCTGGTCCACTCAACGCTTTATAAATTTCCTCGATGAGGCGGTGGATGGGGAGCGCCCCGAACTGCTGACATTCATCAATCGTGCCGATACACACCACGCGATACGGGAGTCTGATGAGGCTGCGGCAGCTCTGGTCTCCCTGCCGGATGTTCGATTTGTAAAGCATCGTCTCTGCCAGAGAACGGTGTTTCGGCGCTCTTTCAGTGAGGGTTTGGCCGTCTACGAACTCGATCCCAGGGGCAAGGGGAGTAAAGAGTTCTATGCTTTAACGGCAGCCCTCTACCCGAAATATGTCTCACAATAGCCGGTTGCTCAATCAATTCATTGGGCTCTATTATCATTTGTGAGGCATAATTGTTAAATCGCCTATCAGCGAGTGTGTCGTGCTGGACACACAAATGCGAGTAACAGCGCAGTCGGTCTGACGGTAATCACCTACCGGGAGACTGCATTTAGAAAGATAAATTGTTTGTTGGAGAGAGAGATGGGGATGTTAAGAAATTTATTTGCTTTGATTGGACTGCTGGCGGTAATTGGCGCCGCAGCCCTTTATGCAAAATTCAATAGCGCACTCGATGGCTTTGATCCTGGAGCCGGGAATGTTTTCAAAGAGTTCGGTCAGGCATTGGTGGAGACCAAAAGCGCAGCAGAAGCGAGTATCTGGAAGGTACAGGTGGAGGAGGGCTTAAGCGCTGACGATGTGGAAGAGACCATGAAATTCGTTGCCAACGAACACAACATGTCCAACGTGGGTGAATTGCCCCTGTCGCTTGATATCGAGGCCAAATCCGGCAGTGACTATCGCTTTGTAAAGATCTATCTATTTTGTAATTCACTGATCGCAGCGGAGATGCTCGATTACTCCGATGCCTATTCGGCCTATCTACCCTGCCGGATTACCCTGATTGAAGACAAACAGGGTAAGTTGTGGTTGATGACCCTGAATATGGACATGATGATCTATGGCGGGGAGCCACTGCCGCCGGCGCTCAAAGAGAAGGCCATTCAGGTTAAAGAGTACATCCTGGACATCATGCATCGCGGTGCGGCCGGCGATTTCTAACAACCGAGAGTCGATGAGGAGGATCCGTTGGTTATTACCATGTGATATTTGTGGTAATGCGGCGGATCTTCCATAGACTGTACCCTGGTCACGAGCAATCCACTGATTTTTCACCAAATCTGATTGGCAGTGAGAGTCGGGTGCTAGTTTCTGATAATTAACCCTTTGTTTTGAAAGGAATCTAGGTGGAATGGCTAAAACCAAAATTGTTTTCCTGGTTTAGCTCCATCAGGTCGCTCCACTCGAGATCAGCTGTTTACACTCCCCAGATTAAGTGCCACTGAGCCGATTCAGTCTATTAGCATATAAAGAGACTTTTATTGCGATAAATAATTGTTATGCTAATATTTTCCAACTAAGTAATGAGAAGGTAACAGTCAGGTTCTGCGAAGCATGACAGATAAGTATGACGATAAAACGCTAAACGACCCTTCTGGACAAACGGATATTGACCAGGAAGTGAGTGAAAACCAGTCCTCAATGGACCGTCTTTCTCTGGCATTCGAGACCAGTGCCAGGCGCTGGGAACTGATTGTCTACCCATCTCTTTTCGCCTTTATCCTACTGGCTGCCTACGGTTTCTACCTGATATTCAGTCTGGCCAAGGATGTTCATTTTCTGGCATTGAGCGTTGACTCCAACATGAATGTCATGTCGAGTAATCTGATGACTATGACTGACAGTGTTGGCCAGCTCTCTGCGAATGTGCGTACCATGGCAGTGAGTGTCGATTCCATGGCTCAGGATGTCAGGGCTCTGGAGCCGATGCTGACCAGTATGAACTCCATGAACGAATCGATGAAGACTATCACCCACTCCACCTACAGCATGCAACGGGGAATGCACAACATGAATCACAATATTCATGATGTCTCCCGGCCGATGACTTTCTGGAACAATTTTATGCCCTGGTGAAGGATCGGTTCGGTCCAGCCGGGTATCGGATTGAGGAAGGCGCTGAGGCGCCTTTTTTAATGGCGGCGTTATGGCCGAGGGTGAGTGGTGATCTCTGACACAGACTCAGTCACTGTTGAAATCGTAATCGATGGAGTCTGAGGGTTCCTGGATGAAGTATCCCCGAATGTAGTTGATACCGATCGACCAGAGTATTGCCAGGCTGCCAGCTTCCTCCACTCCGGAGGCGATAGTCTTTATCTCCTCTGCCTGAACCACTTCGTTCAGATGGTTCAGCTTGTCCTGTTTGTCCTGATTTTCAGACAGATCACTCAGAAACGAGCTGTGGAACTGCACGAAATCGAGGGGAAAGCTGCTGAGTATCGCTTCGGGTTTTTTCGCCATGCCGAAATGGTCCAGACAGGTTTTGCATTTGATCTTTTTCAATCCTTCTGCAAACTTCTTCAGCTTCTGCAGATGACTCCTCGCCTCACTATCATCAAACTGAAAGGTTACCCATGAGCCCTTGGCTTCATAGTCCCTCAGGCAATCGCAGACGAACAACAGCAAGGTCTCATCATCCAGAGAACTGCCGGAGATATTGACCAGAAAATTGATCTTCTTACCCTGTTTGCGCTGTTTTGCCAGCTCTTCGATGGCATTTTTGATGACCCACCTGTCCAACTCATGCATACGACCCATTTCCTGGATCTGACTCAGGAAGTGGTCCGGTTGGATCTCCTCTTGTTGCTCGTCGAGCAGACGCAGGGTGACCGCATAGTTTTCCCGGGTATCACCATGCAGGCTGACGATGGGTTGAAAGGCCAACTGGAATTTATCGTTGTCGAAGGCGAAACGAATCAATGCGGAGAGATCCGCCTCTCCCGAGGTGCCGCTATCAGTGGCCGGAATCAAATCCTCGGCAATATAGTAGCTGTTACCACCTTTTGAACGAGCCACTTCACAGGCCTGATAGGCATGGGTGATGAAATCATTGCCTGTGGAGAACTCTTCAGAGCAGAACACCACACCAATACTGCAGGTGGCCTGGATCTCCTTATTTGACTGTTCATTGTTTTCAATGGCGTCGCAGATCTTTTTCGCACTCTGTTCGGCGTTTTTGGGCTCAGTCTCTTGCGAGAGTACAGTGAATGTGTGATCCCCAAAGCGGGCCAATACTTCCTGGCTTCCGACAGTTTTACGTAGTAGACCGGCAATTTCCAGCAGCAGTGAGTCGCTCGCCTTGATGCCTGTCTTGCTGCGAATCTCTGTGAAATTGTCCAGGGTGACGTAGAACAAGGTGTTGCCTTTACTGCCGGAGGGTCGGCTGCGCTTGACCTCCTCTTCGAGCTGGTTGAGGAAGTATTGGCGGTTGTAGAGCCCTGTCTGCACATCCTGGGTGCTCAGCAGGCGTAGTTTCTCTTCGACCTCTCGAGTGATCGATTGGTCTCGAAATACTACCTGGGTGCAGGGTTCACCGTCGATGCTCGCGGGTGTGAAGTGGAGTTCAGCACTGAACTCTGCACCATCACTGCGTAGGCAGGTGGTTTTCATTTCACTGGAATATTCACTGTCAGCACTCAGCTTACGCAACAGTTTCTTGAAGCCGGCGTGTTCGGAGGGGGCGATCATGTCCATGATTGGAAGCCCTTCGATCTCCTCCTCACTGGCCAGTCCGAACAGCTCCAGGTAGGCGCGATTAGCGGTGACATGCATCCCTTCGTGGACATAGGCGATCGCATCCCTGGAGCTTTCGGTCAGAGCGTCGCAACGCTCCTCGGCTTCTTCCAGTTGGTGCTCAATCGACTGCAGTCGCCGCGCGATATTGAGATTCTTATACTCTCGCAGGATGACCTGAACCAGGTGGTCGAAATTTTTACGTTCAACCAGGTCCGCAATGCCCTGTTTCATCAGTGAGATTCGCAGCTCGTCTTCGGCTTCATCACTGACGCCGATCACCGGGGTGGCAGAGCTGGTAACACCCAACAGTGCAAGCAGCTGATTGACCTCCAGAGCGTCGGCTTCAACCGTATAGATCAGCAGATCCAGAGGGTGTTTTTTCTTCAGTTGTTCGGCCAGCTGATCTGCATCGTGATCGATTCGAATCGCATGGGCCGGTGTGCCGCTATTTCGCAGGGAGTCCAGACAGGTTTCTACTTCAGGGGTTGTATTTCCTAAAACCAGTAACTCAATCGCTTCTTCGGGCATGCCGTACTATCCTGATACCAATGCGTTTATCTGTTTCATAGCTTCTATGATTCGCGCCAGTCAACTCCACTCTGAAGTCAATGCTACACCGACTGTTTTACGCAATCCTTTAGCCTTATGAGGCTTAGCCGCTCTGTCGTCTCTGCCTGACCGCTTCAGCCAGTGTGTTGAGCAGTGGCACACTGTCATCCCAGCCGATGCAGGCATCGGTAATACTTTGACCATAGGTCAGGGTTTCCCCTTCAACTCTATCTTGTCGACCGGATGTCAGGAAACTTTCAATCATTGCACCCATAATGCGATTGTCGCCACGGGCGATTTGGCTCGCCACATCACTTCCGACCAGCAGCTGGCGGGGGTGCTGTTTACGACTGTTCGCATGGCTGAAATCGACCATCAGGCGGGGTTTCAGACCATTACTTTCCATCTCATCCGCAGCGATATTGATGCTCTCCGAGTCATAGTTCGGGCGGCTGCCGCCTCTCAGGATTACATGACAATCGGGATTGCCGTGGGTGGAGAAGATGGCGGAATTACCCTCTTTTGTCACTGAGAGAAAGTGGTGTGGGCGGGATGAGGAGCGGATCGCATCCATAGCCACTCGCATGCTGCCATTGGTCGCATTCTTGAAACCGACCGGGCAGGAGAGGCCTGACGCCAGCTCCCTGTGTGCCTGGCTCTCGGTGGTGCGTGCTCCGATCGCACCCCAACTGATCAAATCAGCGATATATTGGGGGCTGATCAGATCCAGATACTCAGTTCCGGCTGGAACTCCGAGGTCATTGATATCCAGGAGCAGTTTCCTGGCCAAGCGCAGTCCGGCATTGATTTCGAAGCGGTCATCCAGGGTCGGATCGTTGATCAGTCCCTTCCATCCCACGGTTGTGCGTGGTTTTTCGAAATAGACCCGCATCACGATCTCCAGGTCATCTTTCAGGGATTCCCGCAGCGGCTGCAGTCTGCTGGCATAGTCGAGGGCAGCCTCAGGATCGTGTACCGAGCAGGGGCCTATGATTACCAGCAGGCGGTCATCCTCTCCGTGCAGTATCCGGTGGATCTCCTGACGGGCAAAATACACCGTATTCGAGGCCTGATCGGTGATCGGCAGTTCCTGGTGAACTTGTGCTGGAGGGGTAAGCTCCTTAATGGCATTGATTCGAAGGTCGTCAGTTTGTTTCATGCGTAGAAAGCCGGGATATCATTAATTCAAGGAGCAGCTGATTATACATGCATCGACCGAATTGGTGGCATAAGTTTAGCGGCTTCAGGCACGCCCTTGCTTCGAAGTATGGTCATAACCCTTCAGTTTGAGCCAAGCCTTGATCAAGAGCATGCCTGAAGCCCTAAAAAGCGATAGTCATGGTTGCCGGGTTAATGATAGTCAGTGATTGCGAAGTTTTTTATGTGGCTGTGAGTTTTACTGCCGCTCCAGGAGGCCCGAATAGCGAGCAGGGGCCGCCTGCGGAACTGTAGATGTGCTATCCCATTGTTTCACCGGGGCTCCAGCTAAAGTGTCAGGCTGAGGTGAGCAGGCATCTGGATTGTCTGTGTCGGTAAAGAGTGAATGTGTCAAATAAAGCAGGAATTAAACGCCTTCTGCAAATTCTCTCGTATGCTAGAATGGAATTTTCTATATCATTGAAAATTAAGACAATGTTCTGATATTGGTCAGTGTGTGGCCAGGGGTTCGTAATCAAACAGGAAAATGCAAATATTAGTGTATTATTGGTATGTTTGATCATCATCACATAGCTACTGTGACCCCATTAGTAATAAAAAATATTCAGCTTTCAAAAAGATGTCTATACCATCTATGATTGTACTATAGAGAATACAATGTATTGGTTGAAATTAATTAAACTCGCCAAGGGGCTGTATAAATCATGAGACGGAAACACTTTAGTTCGCTGTATTTCGGGTTATTTTTACTTTGTCCGTTAGTCGTTAATAGTCAAGTATTGTTTCAGTGGGATGCTGAGAGCTCCCCTGTTGGGTCACTCAATAATGGAACACCAGGACAGCCTTTCGACGACATAAACAGGTATGGTCGGACTGTCTCTGAGTATATCCAGTCTGACATCGTAGACAGTGTGCCTGGTAGCAGACCTTACTCAGGTAACAGATGTATTAGGCTCGGTTATCCTGCCGATGAGGCCGGCGTCGAGCTTCAGGTAAACAACCTGCCCTATACGACTTCACTCTACACCAGAAAGTACGAGTACTACGGTAGTGAATGGCAGACCAACTGGCCGGTGGGTCTGAAAACCTCCCGCTATTTCACCGAGGGTAGAGCCTATATGTCAGAAAAGCTGATCTGGCAGACCTATCAAGGCGATCCTAATGATACGCATGGTAGAGGTATGAACAATGCTATCGGCAACCGCGATCTGGAAGATGTGTATCAGAGTCACGAGTTGTTCGATAACAACCTGCCCTACATCCGTACCGGGCACTGGTATAAGTTTGAAACCTGGATGGTGTTGGACTCAGCTGTCGACGCCAATGACGGGGTGTTAAAAATCTGGATCGATGATGTCTTGGTCTACGATAACAACTCTGTGCCATGGAGATCCAGCAGTAGGGGTGTAACAACCGGTACCCGGTGGACCAACATGTGGTTTGGCGGCAACTACTCCGGCGCAGTGTTTGGTGATCCCAGTCAGACTGTATACAGATATATCGATGATCTCTATCTCTCGACCACACTCGATAGATCTCCAGCCCCAAACCCTCCGGTTCTGGAGTGAAGTAGCCTAAAGCTACTCCGCTCTGTAATCTAAATCAGGCCAAGGTTTCAGCGATAGATCGCCAAAACCTTGGCCTGTTCTTATTTTGAGACTTGGCAAACTCTCCATTTTTACTTATCTGTACTCCCGCTTCCCCTGGCTGCGAGGTTTGACCCGGGCTGAAGACCCTAGTCGACGCGCCACCAGGAATAATCTCAATTCTGGCCTTTCCAGTGATCTCTCCCATATAAAATAGAACTCATCTCCTGAACTGAAATAGCAAACACCGCTCCCGCGTTGTCTGTGTTGAATAATCGCCGGGTATAGAAGGGTTTGTTCGGTGAAAACGCACATGCCGTCTGTAGCTAGGTATCCGGGTAGTTGAGCCACAGGCTGGTTTGATTATTATGAGTGAATGATTGGAGTAAAAATCCTGATTTATCAGGCCATTACTGGTATTTGTACAGGGGTTGAGGTATTTTTCACATAACAGTGATGGTTGTTTTATATTATAGTGGTCTGATAAACAGACGAGGCCTGCAGAGTGAATGGCCTATCCGTTTTAGGGGCTCCAGTCAGATAAAGAGGTATTTCCTTACCCTTCCCAACGAACAGACCCGATGCTCCAAGACCTCGTTTGATTTTAACCTCGAATAAAAAAGTGCAGATAAATATGAGTAGTAAGAAGATTAATCTCATGCTGGTCACTCACGATTTGGCGATTGGCGGATTACAGCAAGTTGTCGTAAACATCTGCCGCACAATCGACAGAGATAGGTTCAATGTGTCTGTATTGTGTTTGAGGACTCTAGGAGAGTACCTTCCCGAAGTTGAGGAGCTGGGAATTCCGGTATTTTCACTACCCAAAAAGGAGGGTGGTACGGATTACCTCTCTTTTCTGAAAGTTGCAAAGATATTACGGGACAATGCGATCGATGTAATTCACACCCATAATACGCAACCTTTTTTTGACGGTACTATCGGATCGTTGATGTCGGTAAGAGCCAAAATTGTACATACGGATCATGCAAGAGACTTTCCCGATAAACTGAGGTACATGATTGCTGAACACCTCATGTCCTATTTTGTCTACAAGGTGATTGGTGTGTCTGCGCACACTTCCGCGAATCTCAACAAGTACGAGAAAATCCCATTGAGGAAGATCGAGACCATTGAGAATGGTATAGACGGCACAAAATATGAGATTTCGGTGAACAGGGCCGAGAAGTTGAGTGAATTGGGCATCAATGGAGAGTGTGGGCCCATACTTGGGGTTTGTGTAAGGCTAAGTGAACAAAAAGGTCTCGAGTATCTCCTCAACGCGATGCCGAAAATTCAGAGCGTTTTTCCCAATGTGAAATTGGTTATCGCCGGCGATGGTGATCTTCGAGCACATCTTGAAGAGGTAAGCCGAAAAAACGGTCTCGCGGAAAGTGTGCTGTTTTTAGGTGGGCGGCTCGATATTCCCGAACTGCTTAAAATCTTTGACCTCTATGTATTACCCTCACTATGGGAGGGATTACCCATGATAATCCTCGAAGCCATGGCCGCCGGGTGTCCCATAGTCGCAACCGATGTCGGTGGGGTGGCCCGTGCCGTCAAGCATGACGATACCGGTTTACTGGTAGAGCCTAAAGACCCTGATTCACTGGCGACTGCGGTTACCACACTACTTCAGGACAATGCGTTACGCGAACGTTTAATAAGCAATGCAAAGGAGCTGTTTCAAAATTCATTCAGTGCGGAGATCATGACAAAACAGTACGAAACTCTGTTTCTAGAGAGCTTGGGTGTCGAAACGACATAGGCTATCGACAGGTTACTTTGATCAGATACTCAGTCAATTGGCTTACATAAACAATCCATGAATCAGTTAAAGCTGGATAGTAAACCTAAATCACAGGATAAAATGTGGTTTTATTTGCTGATCTTCTATCTGCTTGTTGATATTGGCAGGATTCAGGACGTAACCGGTATCAGTGTGATCAGGCCGGGTCTTCTTAGTATTGTGTTGTTGGCTCTGTTTGTTTTAGCGAAGGGAGAAATATGGCCGAAAGAGAAAGAGATAAAATACATCTGGTACTTTATTTTTCTCCTGGCAATCTATATCCCGCTTGCGCGAAACAACTTTTATGCTTATAAAACAACAACTACGATGTTGCTGTATATGCCGTTTGTTCTCTCGGTTATCTCATTCACTTCAGATCCGACTAGACTGAGAAATATTATCAATGCATTTCTTGCGATCAGTTTTTATGTGGCAGTCACAGGGATAAAAAACGGCGGTCTTGGAACTGGTGGCTATTTAGCGGACGAAAACGACCTGTCTCTCTATTTGAATATGGTATTTCCCATATTCTATTTTCTCTTCATCAATGAGCATAAGAGCAAGCTGCTAAAACTTTACTATCTCGCAGGGGCACTGGTCTGTCTGGTAGCTATAATCATATCCTTTTCCCGGGGTGGTTTCGTCGGTTTCGTCGCTGTTATATTCTCGATATTGCTGTTTAGTGAGAATAAAATCAGAAATTTCTTCGTGCTCATCGTCTCCGTTGGTGCAATAGCTGCTTTCTTCGTCTCGGATATCTATATGCAGGAGATGTCGACTTCATCGGACGTAGAAAGCGGAACGGCGCAGGAGAGAATACAGTCTTGGTTATCCGCCTTTTATATGTTCCTTTACAACCCACTCGGTGTGGGAGGGAATAATTTCCAAATCCATTTTCCTGACTATCAAACAGACTATTTCAGACGGGAAATGTGGGGGAGGGTCGCCCACTCTATCTGGTTTACCCTTTTGCCCGAACTGGGTGTGATCGGTGTATTTCTCTATATCAACCTGATGTCCAGCTCAATTAAAAAGCTTTTTTATGTGAAAAATCACTCCAATCAAGATGAGTTGAAATATTACAATAATCTGAGCAAGGGCCTGTTTGTTGGGATGATCGGCTTTTTTGTCTCCGGCTCGCTTCTATCCGTTTTGTATTATCCGTTCTACTGGTATTTTCTGGCCTTTACCGTGGCCCTGTATCGGGTGGCAACAAAACAGATCGAGTCACATCAAGAGAAAGAGACTGGTCTATCAAGATGATTTCGGAGATTCATTGCGAATAATAATCAACATGATTACTGCCAGAGTAAAGCTACTGCAGGTACCGAGGCTGACTCCTGTATTAGTCATTGGCCGGTAGTCGCACGATTAATTAAAAGTGGTCGTCTCGAATCTTGTGTGAAACAATAGAACGACATATCTAAATAGGGTAACTAGTTGATGAACCAGGCCATTCCCAGGTGATCAATTTAGATTGAAAGTGTAAAAACAAGTCAATTGAGGGTTGGAATCAGGCGATAGCAGAGGAACCAATCAGTATCAATGGTACAATTGTTGCTAATTAGGGTGCGGAATCAGTAATTCCAATCTACCGGCTGCCAGTTGAGTTAAAAGACCAACCTTCAATAAGAATAGAATCTGGAGTTTTTCAAAATGAAATATCGGGTCGTGATTATATCGCCTGGTCCCAAGATGACACTCGATGAAGAGTATTTCACACTTCTGTCTGAGCAATGCGAGGGAGATATTTTAACCTCTTCGACAGAGGAGTCGATAATCAACAGAAAACAGATCGGCTCTTTCAAAGTCAATTGTATTGAGTACAAGCGCAACAATAAACTACTTTCAATCGCGGATTTTGTACTCAATGGGATTAAGTTTGCCTACCGAGCAAAGAAGAATAATGAAAAATATGACCTGGTTACGACATATGATCCATTGAAGTCCGGTGTGGTTGGTGTCATTGTCTCCAAAATGTTAAAAGTTAAATTTATATCGTCTGTCAATGGTGTCTATACGTCAGATGCAGAGTACCTGGATACAAAGGATACACTCTCTACAAAACTAAAAAGATTCATTACACCGTTGGTTATGAAGTTCGTTCTGAAAAATACAAATGGTATAAAACTGCTATTCGATAGCCAGATTGATGTATTTGAAAAACAGATCAAAGGAAAGAAGATTGCCAGGTTTCCTAACTATGTGCCGATAGAACGTTTCAGTAATATTCGTGAAGACAAAGAGATTCTGTTTGTCGGTTTTCCGTTCAAAAGAAAAGGCGTAGATATCCTTATTGAGGCGTTTAAGAAAATCACTGATCAATACCCGGATTGGAAATTGAAAATTCTTGGTTGGTTCCAGGATCGGACTGAATTGGACAAAGCCATAGATAATCACCCAAGAATCGATTACTACGAACCGGTCTATTACAAAGAGATGCCTAACCATATAGGCACCTGCGGTATATTTGTTTTACCGTCTCGATCCGAGGCAATGGGAAGAGTTCTGGTCGAGTCTATGGCAGCGGGTAAGGCAAGAATCGGCTCGAATGTGGATGGTATACCCACAGTCATTAATGACAACGTGGATGGGCTGTTGGTTGAACCTTGTAACGCAGAGGATCTCGCCGAAAAATTCAAAAGCCTTATTGAAGATGACGAGTTGCGCAAGCGATTAGGAAAGAACGCTGAGAAGCGGGCAATGGAAGAATTTACCAAGGATGTCTATTTCAAGAATTTGTTTAACTTCTATAAAGAGGTGGTTACCTGAAATAGGTGGTTGAGGGTTTGGCGCTATGAGATGCAGACACTCTCTTCGATAGCACGCCTAGCCCGAGAATGCTTTAGGGGGAGAGGGTGAAAGCTTATCAGTGATATTTCCAACGGAATCTAGATTGTTTTGTCATGGACCATGACTGAACTAATTCAACAGATCAGATTTTGAGAAAAAACAACAGAAATAGAGTGAGCTTTTTAAGGTTATGTTATCTGAAAGTCATCCCCTAATAAGGCGTTTAATCAGGTTTTGCCTTCTTCCGTACTGTTATATAAAGCTTGTGCCCTGGCATGACTGTGATAGAGGGTATTTTAAGGTACTCTATGATTTGCTATTCATCTTTTTTAAATATAAATACTATCCGGACAACTATGGTCCCTGCAGGCTATGGGAAAAAGATAGAAGTTTATGGCCCTACTACTATGGCTCAACCTATAACGCCTATCCAAGAATAAAGTTAAGAAAAATAGTACAAAGATACGATTATCAGATCGTATTTAATGACAAGGAACTCTGGGATTCATTCAGCAAACATCAAGACCTTAAAGCACCTAAGAGCTATGGGGTTCTCGCGCCGGACGAGAATTATCAGCAAAAGTTGAAATCACTGTTTGCTGAAATCAGCGATGAAAAACTGATTATTAAACCGGTGTTGGGGCATGCAGGGCAGGGAATAGTCCTGGCTGAGCGTACAAATGATAGCATTCGAATAAGATTGTCAGATGGAAATGTTGGGCTAGACGAATTTGCCTTACTGGAACGTTCCATCGTTCAAGAAGTAATCACTCAAGACAGTGAAATAGCAAAAATTGCTTCATCGTCGATAAATACGATAAGAGTCGTAACGCTCCTAACCCAGGAAGAGGAGATTCAAGTACTGAAAGCGTCGATGCGCTATGGGCAGGGAGATTCATTTATCGATAACTGTAGTGCAGGTGGTTTGAGTATAGGTGTCGATGTTGAAACGGGTAAGCTATTTAGTCCCGCCTATGACAAACATGGAAATCTCTACTATAAGCATACCATATCCAAGGTTGAATTTGATGGCTTCCAGATTCCCAGATGGGATGAAGTAATAGCGTTGGCAAAAAAGGTACAGGAACTCTGCCCGTTCTATCGACTGATAGGCTGCGATATTGCAGTTACAGAAACTGGTGTTGTTTTGATTGAAGCGAATGCAAATCCAGACATTGTATTTCAAGAGCAAGTATGTGGCCCAATCCTCGCTGATAAGAGGATATACAATGAGTTTAAGAAATATGATCTGCTGATTAACAAATATCAGAAAAGGCTCTATGGCTGATGATTCTGTCTATATTTCGTTATCGGCAATCCATGGCAAATTTATGCAAATGATCTATAGCCGTTAGATTGTAATCATGGATATTGAAATCACAAAGTTCGACTAGTTACCAACAATGAAAATACTATACTTATGGGATGCCGATTACCCTTGGGATGTCAGGGTTGAGAAGATATGCAAATCCTTGCATGCGAACGGACATGACGTTCATATTGCCGCTCGTAATCTCAAAAAGCAACAACAGCGTGAAGTGAATGATGGACTTGTGATTCATAGATTGCCGGTATGGAAAAGCGATCGTTTGAACTACATCTTCTCATTCCCGCTATTTTTCAGTCCTGTATGGATGCGATTTCTGAGAAAGATCGTTACGGAGGAGGGGATTGATCTAGTGATGGTTCGTGATCTACCTTTAGCTATCTCAGGAATCTGGATTGCAAAGCAGTTCAATATACCCAGTGTTTTGGATATGGCAGAGGACTATGTGGCTTTGGTAAAGAGCATATGGGATAACCGAAAGTTCCAATCACTCAATTTAATAGTCAGAAATCCATATTTTGCCAAATTGGTGGAGCGTTATTCTCTACCTAAATTTGACAGAATAATGATTGTGGTGGATGAAGCGAAAAACGTTGTTCTTGATGCGGGTGTTGAAGAGCAAAATATTGTTTTGGTCGGTAATACACCAAACATAGAAAAAACAAGACAAAGAAGTGATTCAAATAGTGATCACGATGAAAATATTAATAGAATTACTGAAGCATATTCTTTGATCTATACAGGCGGAGTTACGCTAGGCAGGGGTATACAGGAGGTTGTTAAAATCATCCCTGATATCGTGGAGCGTATACCCGATTTTCTGCTGGTGGTTGTCGGTGCTGGCTATGCAGTTGAACGGCTAAAAAAGATGGCTGCAGAACTGGGCGTGGAAAAGAGGATTATCTGGTCAGGCTGGGTTGATCACAATGAGTTGTATAAATATATCAATGCAGCGAATATAGGGATAATACCCCACTATAGATCTACGCATGTGGATACAACGATTCCAAACAAGATATTTGACTACATGGCCTGCGGTCTTCCGGTGATCGCATCTGACTCTCCACCGATGAAGCGAGTAGTCGAAGAGTCGAACGTGGGCCGGGCCTATCAATGCAAAGACGGCGATTCACTGCGACAAGCTATTATTGAGATTTTTGAATCGAAGGAAGATTACGGTGCAAATGGGATTAAAGCGGTCGAAGAGATTTATAACTGGAATGTTGATGAATCCCGCCTACTGACGATGATTGAAAGTATCAACTAGAGGGGAGTTAAGGCTGATAGGTTTAGTGTTAACAGGCCCTGGTTGAGATCTATCTTAAGACTTGGATCATGACAAAATGACAGCAAAGAAAAAAGTACTCTGTGCAATTGGTACACGACCAGAAGCGATTAAGATGGCGCCTGTCATTTTAAAACTCAGGGAGCAGGCGTGGTGTGACTTGGTTGTCCTTGCTACGGCGCAGCATCGAGATATGCTGGATCAGGTACTGTCGATCTTCAATATCGTGCCGGACTATGACCTGGATATAATGCAGAAGAACCAGGCATTGCCGGAATTAACTGCGAGATTGATCATGTCGATGGATCAGCTATTGACTGATATTGAACCCGATCTCGTCCTGGCGCAAGGTGATACCACGACGGTGATGGTCACGGCGATGTCCTGTTTCTATAAAAAGATACCCTTTGCCCATGTTGAAGCAGGTCTACGCACGGGTGATATCTACTATCCCTATCCGGAAGAGATGAACCGCGTAGTCACGGGGCATATGACTACACTCCATTTTGCACCCACTGAGACCTCCAATAATAATCTCTTGAAGGAGAATATTGATCAATCCAGTATCTATGTGACTGGGAATACGGTCATTGACGCTCTGATCTACACGGCAAAAAACGAGTATGATATCGGCATAGATCTTGATTCCGGAAAGCGCCTGGTCTTGCTCACTTCTCACCGCCGGGAGAATTTTGGGGCTGCAATGGAGGAGGCATTCACTGCCATTTTAGAGCTGGCTGAGCATAACAGAGATATAGAAATACTCTATCCGGTGCATCCAAATCCAAATGTTTTAGAAGTAGCTAATAGAATCTTAGGCAACCATGACAGGATACATCTAATTGAACCCCTTGCTTATCCACAATTTGTACAAGCAATGAAGTCGGCCTATATCATCATATCGGATTCCGGTGGTGTGCAGGAGGAGGCGCCAGCGTTAAGCAAGCCGGTCCTGGTGTTAAGAAATGAAACCGAACGACCGGAGGCTGTGGATATGGGAGTAGTTAAGCTGGTTGGTACAGATAAAGAAGTTATTCTGCATGAGGCGAATAAATTACTGAATGATGAAGATTACTACAGTTCTGTTGCGAAGGGAGTATCTCCCTATGGTGACGGCCACTCTGCGGAAAGGATAGTAAACATCATAAAAGACTATTTCTTCACTAGGGCCTGATAACAGGCCTTAGCCAATCGAGTCTTCCGAGGTCGAGTCGACAGTTGTTGCTGATGAGGGATATGGGCTAATTTTAATTTATTAAATAAGTAATAAATAAAATAATAAAAAACTAAATATAATCCACTTCTCTATAATAAAAATTAGATATCAATTCAAGTGAGTATTCTACTAGAGTGGATGTACAATATGTGTGTATAGTCTAAATTAGTATCGATCCAGAAAACTACTGTCAGTGAATAATACCAACAAAATTAATAGCTTATAGGGTAATTGTTATTGAGAAAGGAAAAATTATGCGTATGAACCACGCTTTACATATTTTATTTCTGTCCATACTCCTAGGAGCGTGTGGCGGAGGTGGAGGTGGTGGAAATGATACGGGTGATAATACAGAGCCAGGGGATGACGACAACAACAACGATATAAATATTCTGTCTGTAGCGCTCGACTGGACGCCGCCTACATCGAGAGAGGATGATAGCTATCTGGACCTGAGTGAAATTAAGGGGTATAGGGTTTTCTACGGAGAATCGGAATCGGATATGCAGCTATTAGCGGATACCGGTTCTAGCGATTATACAGATAATATTATTCAGGTTCCTGAGGCCGGTGAATACTATTTTGGTGTGAAAGTATATGATATGGACGAGCTGGAAAGTGTCATGTCCAATTTAAAAAGAATTAACGTTCAAAACTAGCGAGTAAATCTTAAAAGTAGATGTATCGTAATGAGATGTTAAATTACAATTGCAACTTCTATTTGAGTTAAACGGTACCCTCTATTCAAGATAAAGCTCGATGTATGGCCTTATATAGTATGAACCCTATGCAGTATATTTTTTGAAAATATTAATATTTGTGCTTTTGCAGAATAAAAAAATATAATTAAAATTCGAAGAATATATCGGCATGGTACAGCATGGCTTGACTGCTCTGTAGTGCGATGGGTTAGTGTGTCTTTAAAAGACTAAAAATAGACGACTAAATGACTCTGATGATACTTTCTAAAGATATAGATAGATACATAGAAGTTGTATCGAAAGGTCAAACCTACACACCCGTCGGCAAGTGGTTCTTACTCCTCCGAAGATCAAGTTTATTCGCAATAGCAGTATTTAGATACGGCTATTGGGTACAGCAGAAATTTCCGGATAAAAAGCATAAACTGATTAGAGTGATGCTTAATATCCTCTATCATATCGGTCGAAAAGTATGCATGATTTGGGGTAAGTACGAAATACTGGAGACTACACCTGTAGGCCCGGGGTTGGTTATTGCCGATAAAGGCCGGATTGTAGTCGGGGCAAACAAAATCGGTAGCAATGTTACAATCTTTTCCAATGTGACCATTGGCATGGACATGGACGGGAAAAAGTCTGAAATCGGTGACAATGTTGTAATCTGTAGTAACTCAATAGTCTATGGGCCGATAAAAGTTGGAAATGGTTGTGTCGTGGAGCCTGAAAGTGTTTTAACCAAAACCATACCGGATGGGTTGTCTGTAAAGGGTAATCCGGCGAGGGTAAGCGGTAGAAATGTTGATGTTCAAAGCTTTATAGAAAATGAACTCAGTGCTTAGTAGATATGATGATAAGCCACATCAAAAAGGACCTTCAGCGATACTATAAGATCGAACTGAATGGGAATATGAATCCGTCTACGATGGCAATTGCTCGGTTGCTTATCGATAATGCCGGACTGCAGGCAGTCATCATATATCGATTCGGTAGGCATATAAGAGATCTTGTGGAAGACGGCAAGGGGTTAGCTGCATCAGTGATGCATCCTCTCTATAAAATTCTCAACTGGATTGCATGCAAAGCGTTCGGTATAGACATCAGCCAGGATGCAGATATCGGTAGTGGATTCTATATTGGCCACTTTGGCGGTATTGTCATTCAGAAGTGCAATATCGGTGAAAATTGTTCAATCAGCCAACAAGTTAACATTATATTTCAAGAAGATGCGGTGAGCACGATCGGCAGCAGCGTATGGATGGGAGCGCATGCCTATATAAGCCCTGGAGTTACCATTGGCAGTCACGCTACCGTAGCGGCAGGGGCCAGGGTCGATAGTGACTTTTCAGACAATGTACTTATTATGGGTAGTCCTGCTCGTGTACTCTCAGCCAATTATGACAACTCTCGGCTTTTGTAGTGCACGCAATAAATAACTCATGAGTCTAATGGCCGGACTAACTAGGGCCTATTGGATTAGTGTTAACCGGCCCTGGCCAACCCAGGCTAGCCAATTCCTAACAGACAAACTTACCTGGTAAAGCAATAGTGGCCGAAGCGGATACTCAAAGCATGACGTTTAAGATGACTCATATCACTGGCGGTCTCTTTCTGGCCTTGGGAATAGCCGCGATCCTGTTGGTTTACTTGCCAACAGTAGAGAGTTTTCACTCAGTGTGGACTCGCGATACCAGCCCTTATGCCCATGGATTTCTACTAACGGTAATTTCTCTCTACATACTAGCTAAAGAGTGGTGGCAAAAAAGAGGGATTCTTACTATAAGGCCGAGATTCACCGCCCATCTGTTGATATTGTGTCTATCGTTAATGTGGTTGGTGGCAGACCAAGTCTATGTTCAGGTTGTAACACAGATCGTATTAATACTTCTAATCATAACCTACATCTACGGTCTGTTTGGGTATAGAAACAGTGGTAGTTTAACGTTCCCAGTTTTTCTGCTTTTGACTGTAGTTCCGGTATGGTCCGTATTCTCAGAACCGTTACAGTATCCAACCGCCTATCTAGTTAAGATACTACTGGATATTACAGGCTACACCTCATTTATTGATGGAATAGATATACATATACCCGAAGGCGTATTTGAGGTATCCAGTGCATGTAGCGGCCTGAACACTCAAATAGCATCCATAGTATTGTCGTTACTCTTTGCCTACTCTCTCGATTTGAGAAATAAAGGGATAGTGCTGCTCGTTATTCTTGGTTCGCTTCTGGCATTTACGTCGAATGTAATCAGAATATATATAATTGTGCTGGCCGGTCACTACTCAGATATGCAACATAGTCTTATTGAGGACCACATTTGGTTAGGCTGGGTTATTTTCAGCATATTGTTTTTTGCATACATCATGGTAATCAGTAGATTTGTTCCCGCTAGTGAGAAAGATGCTACTGCAAGCAATCAGAATCAGTACACTGAAGTCGGGAATAGCAATAAACTACAAAGGTCTTTAGTGGTATTGACGTTGATTTTATTGGCATCTGTCGGGCCTGCTTACTCCTACTATCTCAATCTAAATAAAGATACTCTCGATCATGTAGAGGTCATCGTACCCGAGCGTGTCGGTGACTGGGATCAGGCGGGAGTATTTAGCGGAAATTGGAAGCCCGTTTGGCGTAATGCCGATGTAGAGCAGACCTTGCGATATGATTCAGTGCATAATCTAGGAATAGACCTCTATTTCGCACACTACTACTATCAGATGCAAGGTAAGGAGATTATCAGCAGTCAGAATTTAGTCTACGATAAAGCATGGTCTGCACTGAGTAGGCAGCCAACTACGCTAAAAATAGATGATAATGAGTTTCAGCTAAATGAATATATCCTGGCTGATAAAAATGGTACGGAAAGGATTGTCTGGCAATGGTATGTTCTCGATGGCGCTATTCTGAATAACGCGTTAGATGTCAAAATCAAAGGATTGATTGCAAAGATGAACGGGAATAACGATGCATCAACCTATATGATCTCGACATCCGACTATGCGACCCAAAATCAGGCAAGATCGGAGTTAAAGAAGTTTGCGGTAAAATTGTTTAAAGAGTATGAGATGCTAAGATAGATACCGGCCAATTAATCAGCACAAATATACTCTATAACATTCAGTGAAGAATACGACTTGATCCCAACTGAAGCCTAATTCTCGAATAGGGAATAGGTATTCGAATAGAATTTCCGAGAGTGCTGAGATTGTTTGTTTTCTACCAAAAACGATCTAATCTACCGTTACAAACAGTAACCTTATTGCAAAATCATAGTTATATTTTCCTGTCCGCGTGATCGACCGGAAAAAAGACCCCTGTTTGAGGTTGGCACTCTATTTAGTCGAGCGGGATAACATCCGCTTGGTAGAGAGTAAAGCCTTACAGTTTCTCCGGTGGAGCTTCATACAATGGCCATGTCGTGCCCGCTTCGTTGTTCGTCGGAAATTGGTGCTACTGTTGTGTAAATATGCCGTGAAATAGTTTAATATTTGTGATAAATAACGATATCTCTCTCCAATTAGGCAGCATACTACACAAGCTATGAGTATCTCATTGAGAATTGCAGGTGATGGTGATAAAGGCAAGTGGGATGAGTATGTGAAACGCCATCAGAGTGCATCCCCTTATCATCTCTATTCTTGGAAAACGGCTATCGAGGTATCCTATCGGCACAAAGCCTACTATATCCTGGCCGAAGAGGGTAATAACATAGTGGGTGTACTGCCTTTGGTGCAGCTCAAATTGCCCATCTATCTCAATAACCTTGTTTCGCTTCCGTTCTGTGATGTGGGTGGCGTGATTTCAGATAGCCAGCAGATCCAGGATGAACTGCTCGCCTATATTCTAAAACTCAAATCCGAGCTTAAGATCAATAGTATCGAATTGCGAGGCGATCTGGCGCGAAACGCCTATAACGAGAACTTTTTGCACCAGGATGATACCGACAAGGTTAGAATGATGCTCGATATTGAGGGTAGCTCAGATGAGCTGCTCTCCAGCTTTAAGTCCAAGCTTCGCAGCCAGATAAAAAAATCAGAAAAGAATGGCTTGGTATTCAACTGGGAAAATGAGCATAAACTGGACCGGTTTTACACGGTTTTTAGTCAAAACATGAAAGACCTCGGCTCTCCGGTCCATTCAAAGCGCTGGTTTCAAGCTGTTCTGGACTCCTATGGAGAGAATGCCGCTATCGGGCTCGTTGAGCTGGAAGGCCAACCGGTAGGCTGTTGCCTGATTTTGATGACAGATACCAATCTCGCAATACCCTGGGCCTCTACGCTGCGTCAATATAATCGTTTGGCCCCGAATATGCTGTTGTATTGGAATATACTGAAATATGCCTGTGACAACGGATACAAACAGGTTGATTTCGGAAGATCGTCACAAGATCAGGGTACCTACCGGTTCAAGACCCAATGGGGTGCAAAGCCGAAAGATTTAGCCTGGTACACTATTACGGATAATGGTAATACCAAGAGTGAGAGCGGCCTAATGGGATATAGAAGAGTTGCGGAGTCTGCCTGGCAAAAATTGCCCTTATCGGCAGCAAACTATATCGGCCCGTTAGTACGTAAATACATCAGCCTATAACTACTGTAATCGTCATGATTTCATTTATCGAAATAGTATTCTATATAACCGGCTTTCTTTGTGGCTATAGCTACTTCGTCTATCCGTTTGTGTTGAAGGTTATCAAAGAGAGACAAGATATAGACGCTAAAACGCTGCAGGACCAGGAGGGCGACAGCCCCAAAGTCAGTCTCATAATCACCGTACATAATGAAGAGAAGCGAATAACCGAAAAACTGCTAAATACATTGGAAATAGACTATCCTGCCACCTCTTTGCAAATCATCGTTGCATCGGATCAATCGACGGACGGCACAGAGGAGATAGTAAAGTCATTTTCGGACAAGGGTGTTGAGCTGGTTCGTGCCGATGCCAGAAAGGGTAAAGAGTATGCACAGCTCTGTGCCATAAAGAGTGCGACCGGAGATATCGTGGTATTTTCTGATGTGGCGACATCGATCCCAAAAGATGCCCTAAATTTACTTGTGGACAAATATAGCAATACGGCGGTTGGCGCTGTGTCAAGTGAAGATCAATTTGTCAGTGACGACGGCAAATTGGTAGGTGAAGGGGTCTATGTTAAATATGAGATGTGGTTGCGCAGGTTGGAATCGACCAGAGGCGGACTTGTCGGTTTGAGCGGCTCATTCTTCTCCGCAAGAAAGGAGATGTGTGATGAGTGGGATATCTACTCTCCAAGTGACTTCAATGTCGCATTGACCTGTGCAAGAAAAGGCAAGATCGCAATCACCTGTCCAGAGGTTGTCGGTATCTATAAAGATGTAAAAGATAAGAAACTGGAATTCAGTAGAAAGGTACGTACGGTAATTCGTGGTGTAACTGCAATAAGCAGGCACAGCGAGGTTCTCAATCCATTCAAATTTGGACTCTTTTCGTTTCAAGTGTGGAGCCATAAAATTATGCGATGGGCTGTTCCCTGGTTTATGCTGATTTTTTTTGTTACAAACCTATTACTACTGGGCGAATCAAGCTTTTATCAATATCCCTTTGCGGCACAGCTGCTGTTTTACTTTATTGCGCTCATAGGTTGGATTACTTCAGCATCACATAAGTACAGTATCGTAAGAATCATCTATTTCTTTGTGCAAACCAATATAGCATTGGCTCAGGCAACGCTATCTTTTGCGTTCGGTAAGCGTATGTATACCTGGACGCCCTCTAAACGATAAATGTTCTATAAACATACACCGGTTGGAAACCGCATACGCTATGTCGCATCAGATGGAGCGGATCTGACCGGGCAGCTTCAACAACTCTTCGATCCATTTAAAAGCATCTTTTACGATTCTGGCACCTCGGCACTGGCGGCGGCCCTGGTTGCGGCGAAGAGATCGAAACAGTGCCGCAAGCCGGAAGTGATACTGCCGGCATACGGTTGTCCGGATTTGCTTAGCGCTGCGGTTTTTGCCGGAGTAAAACCAATATTAGTCGATCTTGAGCAGAATCGGCCATGGATGCAGATTGACGAGATCGAGAGAAAGGCCAATAGGGATACAGTAGCTATCGTTTGTGTTAATTTCCTGGGTATTCCAGAACGGGTTGAGCAGATCAGGGGTGTTGCAGCACGTGTCAACGCCTTTGTTATCGAGGATAGTGCCCAATATTTCCCCCATACCAGAGATTATGATTCCTGGAAGGGCGACCTGATTGTTTTGAGCCTAGGTCGCGGCAAACCGGTAAATCTGTTGGGAGGAGGGGTTCTGTTAGCAAGGGACGATGCCATTGATACACGACTTCCCGAGATTGAGAAGGCCATGGATAGCGCCAAGCCAAAGGAATTTAGGTATCGTCTGAAGGTGCTCCTATATAACCGTATCATCTCTCCCAGACTCTACTGGATACTGTTGAAGGTGCCATTTTTAGATATCGGGTCTACGGTATATAAGCCAATGGCTAACATTGCACCATTGAGCACAGCTACCAAATCACTGCTGGCATCTAATATTGAACTCTATAGATCGGATCGGCTCGATACTCAGAGAAATCTCTCCTCGATACTTGATGAACTGAAGATTGATCAAGACAAGCTGATCGATCTGCCTCGCAGTTGTGAGCTTGGCGAAGGGAGTAAACTGCTTAGATATCCTCTGCTGATTGCGCAACGTGAACGAGACAATCTGCTTCAAGTGTTAGAGGAGAAGGGTCTTGGCCCTTCGGTGATGTATCCTACAACGCTGAATCGCATACCGAATATTGACGATCTGTTTGCGGAAGATTCGGATACATATCCCCACGCAACAAATTTTTCAAAGCGTATTATTACCCTACCCACCCACAACCGTATCACTCCGCGGGATTTCAGGCAGTTCAAACTACTTCTCTCTTATTTAAGTTAATAATAAGAATCAATCTCGAGTAGTAACCGGATTTGCCTGTTCCACAAATCGATGATGCTGAACGGAATAGGTCAGGCAAGCCTAAAAGTAGAAATTTTGTATGAACTCTTTCAGGGCCTGTTAACACGAATCCAATACCCCCTGCTGGGACTCTAGTTGTGTCAAGCAAGGCAGAATGAACATGGTGTAGCGCGGCTACATGAGTGAATGATAACGCCGCTGGGCGCAACAACAGACCCAGCTCCTCTTTATTTAACTCAATATGGGGGGTGCCTGAGATAACGTAAAATTTCTTTCGCACATTTGAAGAGGCGGTGGCCTTGTTGATTAAATGGTAAGTGACCAAACGAACCAACAATCAACAGAAGGACCACCACCATGAATAAAGATACCAAAACTTTGG